>CAYZYB010000524.1:0-4420 GCA_964481505.1 uncultured Planctomycetaceae bacterium
GGCCCAGACTGTCGGAAGTATCACCAAATGGAAAATAGTAGTGTGCGCGAAAGGAAAACAGCCGCCCCTGAAGCTGAGCTCCGGCAGACACCTGATTGAACAGTTTTTCATTCGTGTCATCAACGTCGTACCAGATGCCGTACTCCCAGATGGTATTTCGTTCCGCAGAATAATGTTTGCGGCCGATGCCGATGTTTCCGATTGCTCCCCCGTCGGTATTCAACCCCAGGCGACCATCAAAGAACAGAATCTGTTCGCTTCCATCAGAGAACTTCCAGTTGCGAAACGGCTTGATGAGGTCGAGCGATACGAATGCCGTGGGTTCGGCATACGTGTCACCACCGTGAACGCCCAAACGCACGGGACTTGAATATCCGAACCAGTAGGGCTGTGAGTTTGAGAACGTCGCGTTGTTTTGCAGGAGCGGCTCGGCGCTTTGCTGCGGCTCGTAGTGATTGATAATTGGTTGCGGGGATTCCTCGTTGTCGGTGAAGTCACCAGTCACTGAGTCATCGGCAAAGAAATCGCGAGGATTTGAGGCGCCGTCATCCAGCACGCCAGGGGCGACAGGTGGCCCGGGCGACTCCAGTTGCTGCCAGTCTGCCGGTATCGAAAATTCCTGAAAGCCACAGGCGTTCGTGCAGAACACGACCTGCGTGCAAAACGACACGCACGCAATGATTGGCAGCATTATTCTGCCAACGTCTGTTTGCGGTTGTGAAGAAACCGGCATTGCCATCATCAAGCGCCAACGCATCGCGGGCACCTCTCCATGCTGAAGATCAAGTCAAAATAGCGCAGACTTCTGGCGTCTGCATCCGTGAGACTCCTATCGTCGAGCGGCAGGCTAACCGTTGTGTGCAAAACAATTAGATTGATCGCTACGACCGGACCAGGGCCGCTATGAGACTAACAAAGCGGCCATCTTGCCTAACCGGACCGCGAGTGATTCGGCGGACTCTGCCGATGCCGCGTTCGTGAACTTCGGTGCTCTGCTTGAGTGATGTTGCGGTTCGGAGTGAGCGGAGTTGAGGAAAGATCTGACACCACTTTCCGTTCTGTCGTCAGGGCCGGGCCTGTTTTTTTTTGACAGGATTGACAGGATGACCGGGATCGCTTTCATCCTGTCAATCCTGTCTGATCTATGCGGCAACCGTAACTTCCTGGTTTCGCGTCGGACTGCTCATTGGAATGGGTGGAATCTTATGGCGTGAGCTTGCTGATGCCGTGGGAGGAAGACCGGGCTGCTGATTATGGATGGTGAATCCTGGGGGGTATTCGTAGCCCCGTTCGCTTTTCTCAGAGCAGTGGTTTGATATCGTATCCGCAACCAGCAAAGACAGCTTTTGTTGTTCGTCAACCAGCCACACGTGCCCCGGAGTCGCAGATGTCGTACGAGAGCTCAGTCCCCACCGAACCGAATCGTCGCAATTTTCTGGCAGCTTCTGTGGCAGCTTTTGCCGTCACAGGAATTGCTAAAGGTGACGATGAATACGCTTACGATGCAGCGCCCGTGCGATATCCGGACCACCGGATCATCCATCATGACAAAGACCGCTTTGGAAAACTCGTTCTGGGCAACACGCCGGTGCAGCGGGTGTATCACAGTAAGTCCATGTTGTGGGCGGAAGGCCCGGCGTGGAACGGAGCGGGGCGTTATCTGATCTGGAGCGACATTCCCAATAACGTGCAGCACCGCTGGCTTGAAGAAGACGGCCATGTGAGCACGATTCGGAATCCTTCCAACAACAGCAACGGCAATACCTTTGACTTTCATGGTCGCCAAATTTCCTGCGAGCATCTGACGCGGAGTGTGGTTCGGTACGAGCGTGACGGGACACGGACTGTTCTTGCCGATTCGTACAACGGCAAATCGTTGAACGCTCCGAACGACGCGGTCGTTCATCCCAACGGCGACATCTGGTTCACCGATCCTGGCTACGGCGCGTTGATGGATTACGAAGGCCGGAATGCCAACAATGGATCGGTGCAGCCGTATCAGAAAGAAGCGGTCTACCGGATCGAATTCGGTTCCGGAAAACTGACGCAGGTTACGGATGAAATCTTCAAGCCAAACGGCCTGTGTTTTTCGCCGGACTACAAGAAGCTATACGTGGCCGATACCGGTTCATCGCACTACAAAGATGCTAAGAAACAGATCAAAGTCTGGGACGTTGAGGGCGAAGCGTCGCTTTCGAACGGTCGTGTTTTTGCGTCGATGGATCTGGAGCTGAATGGCGAGGTTGTCGCCGGCCAGGCCGATGGCATTCGCTGTGACGTTGATGGAAATATCTGGTCCAGCGCGGGATGGACGGGGGAAGGCTACGATGGCGTGCATGTGTTCGGGCATGAAGACGGGCAGCGCATCGGACAGATTGTGTTGCCGGAAATCTGCAGCAACGTCTGCTTCGGCGGCACAAAGCGTAACCGGCTGTTCATGACAGCAAGCCAATCCGTGTATGCCGTTTACGTGCACACACGGGGAGCACATATTACCTGATCAGCGTTACGAATGGCTGCACCACGCCCGACCGCTTTGTGGGCTCGCCCCCTCGACAATTTACGCCCCCGACCGAACACAACGTGCGGTAGATGAGAAACACCATGCTCGATTTCGCCGACCATCACGAACCGGTTTCAGATCTCTTTTCAATGGATCGCGGTTCTGCAACGAAACTTACAGCCGAACAATTGGCTCACTTTGAGGAGCATGGATTCGTTATTGGGCCGCGGTTGTTCGATTCGAAACATTTGTCGGCACTGCTGGATGAGCTGGCTGAATTAACAGCCCCCGAGCATGAAGGTCGAGAACTCTGGTACGAATATCATTCTAACGAAGCCGCCGATCCGAACACTGTTTTGTTTCACGCGTTGGGAGCATGGCGGTTACGGCCCGCGTTTCATGACAGTCTTTGGAATGCCGCGTTTACTGTTCCTGCGAGTCAATTGTTGGGAGGCAGCGTCCGTTTTTGGCATGATCAGTTGTTCTGCAAGCCCGCACTTCACGGCGGTGTTGTAGCATGGCATCAGGACTATTCGTATTGGACACGAACGGGTCCCATGAATCATCTGACGTGCTGGATCGGACTGGATGATGCAAGCGTTGACAACGGCTGCATTCACTACGTGCCGGGCAGTCACAAATGGGACTTGCTGCCGATCACTGGGCTTGCCGGCGATATGTCAGCGATTCAGGAAGCACTGACTGCAGATCAGTGGGAACAGTTCAATTCGCCTGTGCCCGTTGAATTGAAAGCGGGGGAATGCGTCTTCCATCACCCATTGACCGTTCACGGCTCATTCGAAAACCGCACCGACCGGCCGCGACGAGCCACTGTGCTGAATGTTGTCAAAGATGGCGTGTGCAGCAATGTGAATGAGTCGCTTTTGGATGGAGCAGAGCTGATTCCAGCCGGTCAGCCGCTCGGAGGGAAGTTCTATCCCATGCTGCTGCAAACGCAGGGTTGAAGCGGCGGCACGTTTCGAATTCGCGAGATGTAGGTGCAAGTGCAGGACCGCCTGAACGGCTTCTACCGGTTGCGGCGCCATGCTCTCGAAAACCAACACGACAGGAACTATCGGCACAAACTCCAGAGAATCCGCATAATGCGCAGCTGCTGGTTGAGGCAAATCGGTCGCCTGAATTCTGTGTGATAGCTTTCCGTTGGCGGGTAAACCAATACCGCTCGGGCCGCCTTGGCCTGTAAGGAAAGTTTGACTCGCCTGCTGCATGATGACAATCGGAACTCGCCGGCGGGAGTTGACATTCTTTGAGCGAATCACGGAATCCGCAATCAATAGCCAGCGTAAGCCGCTGATACACAGAAGAGGAAACGCTGATGCAGGCCAGTCATTTGCAACAACTTGTGGATCTGGAAGACAACTACTGGTGGCACGTCGCCAAGCGGGAGTTGGTCACTCGGCTGCTGAAGAAGCACTGCCCAGCTCCCGGAAAACTAGCCGAAGGCGGCATTGGATCCGGCAGAAATCTGATGGCCTTTCAGGAAATGGGTTACGACGTTTGTGGCTTTGACCTGATGCCGGAATCTGTCGAACATGTTCGCAGCCGCGGTATCGAAAACGTTCACGTTCATGATCTCGGCGATGTATGGCCGGTCGAAGACGGCAGCCTGAAAGCCGTGGCCTTGCTGGACGTTTTAGAACACGTTGAATTTCCCGTCACCGTTCTGCAGCATGTTCATCGAGCGTTGGCTGACGATGGCGCGGTGATCATCACTGTCCCTGCGTATCCCTGGTTGTTCAGTCGCTGGGACGAACAGCTTGGCCACTTTCGCCGCTATACCACTCGCGCATTTCGATCGCAGGCGACTGCAGCTGGTTTTCGCGTGAGTTGGTTGAATCACTGGAACAGCTTCACTCTGGCAGCTGCCATGGCCGTGCGAGGGGCTGGGCAAGTCTT
>CAYZYB010000525.1:0-4413 GCA_964481505.1 uncultured Planctomycetaceae bacterium
TCTGACGGCTGCTCGGATGTCGCATTACGAAGGCTGTGCTGGATTTGTCCCCACGCGAATGTAAGCCTATGCTGTCTGATCGCGAAATTCCTTGATTTTGACAGCCGAACGCGGACGATGGAGGCGAATTTCGGGCTCGCTGCAGCCGATAGTGACCATTGAAACTCCTGTCTTTTCACAGGCCTTCCTCCTGTTCGGTCTACCCAAATGCTCTCAAACGCCATGACAACTCGACGACGGACCAACGGCCGTTCTATTGCAGTGAAGGTTGCGATCAGTCTTCTGCTGGTTTCGTCCGGCAAAGTAGCCTTCAGTCAATTGATCAGTGCGCCAAGAACCGAGGGCTTCAACACAACATCATCGATCACAACAACAGTCGACGAGATGCTCGGGCCGTACAAAGAACGCAAAGTCGGTGAACCGATTCTTGGCCCCGGCTATCCTGATCTGTGGATCGCCGAAGTTCAGTGGAAGTCTCTCCGCCACCGACTCATGGAAGTCGTTGACCCTCGCACGGGTGAAAAGAATATGGAGCTCGTCTGGTACCTCGTTTACCGAGTGATCCAGCGAGACTGCACAGAACTCGCCGGGGACAGTCGTGATGCATTGTTGAAGAAACTCAGTGATCCCGATGTGCAGCCACAGAACACCCTCGATGGCGCAGAAGGTTACCCGCTGCAGCTTCCACGATTTGTTCTTCGCACCGATGATTCTGCAGATCGCAAGGAATACATTGATGAAGTGAATATCGAAGTTCAGCGTGCAGTCTTTGCTCGTGAGTTTCAGGGCCGTGCCGCTGACGTTCGGTTGTTAAGTAGCGTTGATGGAATTACGGAAGTACTGGAGCCTGTGTCTGTGAACGACCCGGATCCTTTGTCCCAGGCGGCCTATGGTGTCGCCATATGGCGCGGTGTTGATCCGAAGACAGACTACTTCACGATCACGATGTCGGGGTTCTCGAACGCTTACCGATACATGACGGATCCTACGACTGGTGAGGGTGTTTTTCAGCACAAAGTCATTGAACAGCGTTTCGGACGTCCGGGTGATGAATTCCGGCAGGAAGAATCTGAGTTCCGGCAAATCAACGGCGCTCGCCTGGACAAGAACGGCAGCGTTGTCGTCGACATGGAAGGCGTGTTGGCTCGCTTTCGCATTGGGCAGCCGAGTCCAGCTTTTGTGGCCGACTTACGAGCGGGCTTTGAAGAACGCCTGGCGGCTGGACGTCGTCCGGAAAGGTCATGGCCAATCTGGAGCTATCAGAATCGACCAGCCAGAGTCACGGCCAACGATTTCGAGACCGTCTTGAGAAATCTAAGGACACGAGGCGCCGAAACGGTCGATGCAGGGAATTAGTCAGTCCGCTCCGGACGGCCAATAGGTGCCGACTTTCCCTGCGTTTGCCCTGACTTCAACGTGTTTTGGCCTGAAATTTGGAGAGTCTTGCTACTCCGAGATGGCTTTGAGCAAAAAGCCTTGAATTTTCCGGGAAAAACGTCACACTTCCCGGCTTGAGATTTGCAGCTTAGGGCGAAGGCCCGCACCACATAACGTCTAAAAGGTAATACAATGGCTCATAAGAAGGGACAGGGCTCCAGTCGCAACGGACGCGACTCAAACGCTCAACGTCGCGGCATGAAGAAATACGGCGGAGAAACTGTTTCTGCCGGCAATATCCTGGTTCGCCAGGTTGGAACAAAATGGCACGCTGGCCGAAACGTCGGTACTGGCCGTGACTGGACATTGTTCGCACTGGTCGATGGCGAAGTGAGCTTCGATCAAAAAGGCCGTCGCATCAACGTGATCCCTGCCGACGCCGCGAAATCCAATTAAGTTCTGTCACAAACAGGTAGTGGTGGTTTCCAGCCGCCATGGAACAAAAGCGGCAGCAGCAAAAACAGTGTGGCGGCAGGATGCCACCACTACGAAATCACGTTTGGGCATCGTTCCTCTGAACTGTAGACTTTTAAACGGGCATTCGTGCCCGTTTTTTCTTTGCGCGAATCCTTAAGCACGGTAAAAGTTTCTTTTCGGAGCAGTTCGGAATGGCCCCGCGCCGCAAACGCAACCTGGTCGACGCCGTGTTGGCAAATTCAGCCTCGGCGGTTGCTGTCCTCGACGCGGACCGACGACTTCGACACTTTAGCCCAGGCATGGAAAGCCAAACCGGCTGGTCGGCCGATAAAATTGAAGGGCTTGTTTGTGATCCTTCCGTACCGGAAACACCAACACCAGTCGATTTGCTCGCGTCCGCCCTGTCTCCATCGCGAGACGTTCTGACTGGAGAGCCACAGTCCGTAAACGCTGTGCTGCCAACTTCTGCCGGCGGGCTTTTAAAGACTCGTCTGACCTTCTTTCCGGTCTCGGATGAGGACAACGCTGTCAGTAGAATTCTTGTCATCAGCTCTGACGATCAGCATGGATCGCAGCCACAGGCGTCGCTGTCACAGAAACTGCATGCAGAAATCACGGCTTTGCGGCTTGAGTTTCGTCGGCGTTTCGCGGACAGCACTTACATCGGCGGATCGCCGGATATTCGGAAGGCGCTTGATCAGGCGGAGCTCCTGAAAGACTCTTACCACGGCTATTGCATCTCCGGCCCGGACGGAAGCGGGCGACGGCATCTTGCCAGATTGATTCACGTCGGCGGGCAACAAAACGAGCACAGCTTCATGACATTAGACTGTCGGCTTCTGACTGGACAGCAGCTGTTGAGTACACTTCACGAACTTAGGCAGCTCGCGGCAGACCGGTCTGCCGCAAGTCACCAAAAGGCGGGCACGCTTGCGTTGAATGATATCGACCAGTGCCCTCGCGAAGTGCAGCAATGGTTTTTGGACAATCTGACGGAAGAAGTGGAGGGCGTAAGGCTGGTCGGCATGGCAACAGTGACGTTACAACAGGCAGAAGCCAGCGGTTGGCTATTGCCGCAGTTTGCAAATCTGTTCTCGACACTACAGCTACAAATCCCGTCGCTTCATGGCCGCGGAAACGATATTGAATTGCTGGCTCAGCATTTCGTGGAGCACTGTCGCCGCAGCCTGGAAACATCGGCAGAAACATTGTCTCAGGAGGTCCTTGACCAGCTGAAATTTTATCGCTGGCCGGGCAACGTGCGTGAACTAAGACGCGTGATTGTGGATGCCTGCCAGAACAGCTTCGAAACAGAACTGACATTGGAGGACCTGCCATTCGCTTTTCGTGCAGGTCTGGAAGCGCAGCAGATTCCCTCTGTGCCGGAAGAAACCGAAACATCGCTTGAGCAATTGCTGCAGAAATTCGAACGCGACGTGTTGCTGAAAACTCTGGCTGCATGTCGCGGCAACAAGGCAGACGCCGCGCGGCGTCTGGGCATGACGCGGCCTCGACTGTATCGACGATTGAAGACTCTGGAAATTGAAACCGACGACTAATCAGGCCACATCCTGAACGCGACTCAATTGCCTGATCGGAGCCTCATCGCAGCGGGATATAGATATCCGTGATCAGGTCTTCCGCTGCTGTCGTATCGGGCGAGTTGCGATAGATTTCGAACGCGGCGCGTTTTGCCAACTTGATTTTCCTGTACCGAGCGTATTGGTGAGCTCCGCTCCAGGCGTTACCGAGGTTGTCGTAACTTCCTGTGTGGCGAATGTGCAATGCCTGGCCGCCCGGAATGTGGCAATGTTCCAAACCGTCGGGAGCAGTCTGAGGATTTTCTACCGTGTAGCCGACAGTGAAATCAAAACGCCCAATCTTCAGGTCACACGGATGGTACACGCTGATACATTCAACGCCGGCCCAATCGGCTTCGCTTCCCTTGCTGGATTCAACCTTCATCATCGCCGCATTCATCGTCGGGCCAACATCATTCGTAGGCGCTGAACTCCGGGCACCAAAGACGTCGCGACTTTCGAAGGATTCGACGCCGACGACAACGCTGTCTGACAGGACATTGTCTGTCTCAATGAATTCTTTCAACATTCGCAAGCCGCGTTCGTAGTCCATTCCGATGAAGGTTTGCATGTTTGACTTCATCCAGAACATGAACCAGGGAAGGCGGCCCTTCATGTGCCATGTCACTTTCGTGCCACCGGCAGCCGGCTCGAATTCGAAACTGACGTCGGACTTCGATTTGAATGGCTTCGTAAATCTAATCTCGTCTGAAATGGAGCGTGATCGGTTCAGTTCTACATGCTCAATCTCGCCCGCCCCGACGAATTCACCGTCCCATGAATAAACAGACTTCAGCGAACGTGGATCGTCGGTGACTTTGACAACAGCTTCCTTATCGATCGTCAGCCATGGCGACCATTTGGACCACGTTCCATAGTCGGCCACTGTGTCAAACACCGTGGATGGTTCGGCGTGAATGAGAAGAGAACGCTGCACATGATAGGCTGGCATAATTTAGGCTCCGCAGTCTGGTTCCAG
>CAYZYB010000526.1:0-4412 GCA_964481505.1 uncultured Planctomycetaceae bacterium
GTTGCGAACGGTGTCTCGACTCCTGAACGGACACAAATTCAACTCGAAGGACCGAGCATGCGATCGATTCACCACCGCACCATTCAAGAATCTCTGAAAATTGTAAGCCTCGTATTTTTTCTGGGAGGCGCTCTTTTGATCCAGCCTGGCTGTGCTCGACACCGAGGATCAGCCTGTGCGGGCGGATCATGCCAAACCAGCAATTGTCAGGGTGGCTCCTGTCAACTGGGAGCGGACTCATATTCCGCTTCACCATCGTACTCAACGACGCCAGACCAACAGCCGGTGCAGTCCTACAGCGAGCCGCTGCACACGGCACCTCCAAGCAGCGGCTCGGGAGGATCTGGCACTCGCAATGGATTTTAGCCTGGCGAACAAATAGAAACGATCCAGAGTAAACACTCTGGATCGTTCGGGCTTATTCTTGATGACAACGTTGTTGATGAACTAGTCGTTGAAGAAAACGAAGTCGTCGCCATCTGCTCCGCCATGGCATTCGATGCAGCCTTTGGCTTTTCCGGCGATTCCCATTTTGCCTTTCGGAGTATCCATCTGAGCGACCTCGCCATTGGGCATGTATTTGACCCAATACCAATCACCCGCTGCGGGGTTGTAGCCTTCAGTTTTGTACATCAGCGTAATCGCCATCAGCTTCTTTTCAGGCGAGAAGTTTTCTTTGATGATGACTGAACCGTTTGGCAGATTCTTCGGGCTGCCAGCGGCTTTGCGGTTCATGTAGGTCTTCACAAGCGCCCCATGCGGTGCCTCGCTCTCTCGAAAATCTCCGGAGTCTCCCGCTGGTGACCACTGCTGGTAGCAGACACTGTTTAGGTATTTCCACATTCGCTTTTCGAACGTGTCCTTTTGCTGCGGTGGGTTGCCACGCGTGCCGGACTGTGCAAATGCAACGCTGACGCCGACTGTGGCAATCAGCGCAAATGCCAGCATGGGAAGCCGTTTCCTGATCATCATCATCTTTCTCCTAAGTGCCTGTAGGGTTTCGAACTGATAGGCCAACCTGCCCATCGCCTGTGGTCGACTCGATTGCAAAATATCGGGTTCACTTAGCCGGAAAAAGCAACGCTCACACAGCAACGAAAAGTTTGCCGTGCAATCAATGTAAGCCCTCGATAATCAGTGGACTAGACTACGTTTAGTGTCCTCAGGGCTGCCGGAGCAGGATCTGACGATCAACCAATTCGAGAACACCGTTCTTACGCAAATCACCAAGGATGGCCGTGACGGTTTCGCGCGTGGCGCCGATCATTTCACCAATTTCCTGATGCGTCAGACGTTCAGGAATCAACGTGCCGGATTTGTGGACGACGCCTTGAGAGCTCGCTATTTGCCGCAGGAGATCCAGTAGACGTTGACGCTTCGGGCGGATTAGCACTGATATAAGTCGGCTAGCGAGCAAACGTACGTTCCGACTGATTTCCTCAGTCATATCTCTCGCGAAACGAGGATTCAATTCCATCAGACTTCGGACACCTGTCAGCGGGACAGCAACGGCGGACGCGTTTCTTGGAACATGGCAAGTGGCCTCGCGACACTTGGAGTGCCCCAAAGCACATTGGCCAAAGACCTCAAAGGGCCAAATAGTTGATATAACTGCTCGACGGTCATTTTCGGCATGACTGATTGCAGCCCGACCGCTAACGAGAATAAATAGTTCGTCGGCTGAATCACCCGGTCGGAAAATCTGATCGCCTCGACGAAACCGAAGAAAAGTAGAAGAGTCGGCTAACTCTTTCATTTGCGAAGGAAGAAGCGAAACGAACGGAGGGCATTTTTGAATTGCGTCTATGTTTGGAGGGAACTCATTCATTGTCCATTCTCGTCCAACGTATTCTGTGACTGCCAGTCCGACGATAACCAATTCCATGCCTTACGCGCCGACAGAGCTTTTTTATGTGCTGGCGCGCCGCACTTGTCGCAGGTTTGAAATGCGCGCTGGCGCCGTTCTCTTACTCAAGGTCTGCTGCGCTGTGTCGCGAATGAGGTTCTTCGTAACGTCTGTAACGCGGCAGACATAGTTCAGATTCGCGCAGGCCCGCGCGGTTTTCAAAGTAGAGCGACTCTCCGAGTCGCTTAGCCAACGCTGTCCGTCCTGGACGACTCAGTCTCACATATGCGGCAGATTGACGCGGCAATCCGTGGCGCAACCGTCCGATCCAATGGATCAGGAAGAATATTGTCGGGATCAGGCTCTTCAACGCAAGCCGCAAGTGCGTACGCAGCCGCCAGCTTCATCTCTTCGGTAACGCGGGTGACTCCAGCATCCAGCAGGCCACGAAATATCCCAGGGAACGCAAGAACGTTGTTGACCTGATTCGGGAAGTCACTGCGTCCCGTACCAACAATCGCAGCGCCGCCACGGCGAGCTTCGTCGGGCATGATTTCCGGTGTCGGATTTGCCATCGCAAGAATCACGCTGTTCTCATTCATCGTGCGAATATCGTCACTGTTCAGAAGGTTGCCTTTGCTGACACCGATGAAGACGTCCGCATTTCGAATCGCATCGTGCAGTGACCCTTTCGCGTTGTCGCGATTGGTGTACTTTAAAATCTCCTGTTTGTAGTCGGCAAGGCCTTCCCGTTCCCGATGAATAATTCCCTTGCTGTCACAGACCAGAACGTCTCGTACCGGAATACACACATCCGAAGCCTGCCCCACGCATCGCAGCAATCGCGCGATCGCAGTACCGGCCGCACCAGCGCCGTTGATGACAACTCGTTGTTCAGCCAGATCCTTCCCAAGAATCTTTGCAGAATTGATCAGGGCGGAGAGCAGCACGATCGCCGTTCCGTGTTGATCATCATGGAAGACAGGAATACCTATGTCCTGCAGTCGCTGTTCAACCGCGAAACAACGCGGTGCCGAAATATCCTCCAGGTTGATGCCGCCGAAAACGGGCGCTATACGTCGTACGGTTTCAACAATCTCATCGACGTCCTGTGTATCTACACAGATCGGCCATGCATCAATACCGCCGAATTCTCGAAACAACAGCGCCTTGCCTTCCATGACCGGAATCGCAGCATGAGGGCCGATGTTTCCAAGGCCCAGAACGGCAGACCCATCGCTGACAACGGCAACGGTGTTGCGCTTGATCGTCAGGTCCCGGACGCGTGAGGGATCACTTGCAATCACTTCGCATGGCCGCGCGACTCCAGGTGTATATGCAAGCGAAAGATCGTCACGACTGGCAACAGGAACTTTACTGTGGATCGCAATCTTCCCGCGAAGTTGTTCGTGGACGATCAGGCTCCGATCGAAAAAGTCGGTCATGTTTCTCGGTGCTCCTAGAGGGGAAGATACTTCTAACGCCTGTGGGTGATGGTGGACGAAGACCACTCATTCCCGACGAAATATTATCAGAATCCTTACTCGTCAATCGAAACCTCAAACAAATCGAGAAGGCGATGGAAACGTAAACTATAATACAAAACCTGGCGGTTAGCAGTGTCAGAATATTGGCTGCAGTGGCGCACAGTCCGTAAAAAACCGTTCGTGAACGGATAGACGCTAAACTATGGCCAGTCAAAACTGACGAAACAGACCGCCTCATGGGAATGGATTTGAGCTCCTAAATGTCAATACCTGTCGTTCAGAACACCGGTCCGCTGCCCCCCGATGCAGAAGCGCCTTCAGAACTGGATCCTTCGAGATGGGTCGATCAGTACAGTACCTATCTGTTTCGCCATGCGTTTTCCCGTCTTCGTGATGCAAATGCAGCGGAAGAAGTCGTCCAGGAGACGTTTTTGGCTGGGGTGCGGTACTCGGAGCAGTATTCCGGCCGTGGAACAGAACGGTCGTGGCTGTTGGGAATTCTCAAGAGAAAAATCATTGACTACGTTCGCCAACGGAACAAACACACAAAGGCCTCGCCTTATGAAGACGAAACCGACCTCACAGGCCAGCTGTTTGATGCAACGGGGAACTGGAAACCCGGAGCATTCGGCTGGCAGCCCGCTCCCGGTGAACAGATCGAGTTGTCGGAACTGTGGGGAGTCGTCAGAAGTTGTCTTGCGACTTTGCCGAGTGGACAGGCCGATGTCTTCACACTGAGCGTCATTGAGGAGATGGAGTCCGACCAGATCTGCGATCAACTGGAAATTTCGCCATCGAATTTCTGGGTTCGGATGCATCGAGCACGTCTTGGGCTGGCGGCCTGCGTCGGTGAAAAGTGGGAAGTCGAAGCAGGATGAGTGACGCCAAAAAAATCAGCGAACTGATCTCTAAATCGCTTCGCCAGGAACTGAACGCTGCCGAGTCTTCAGAACTGCAGCAGAAGATCCAGGAAGACCAACAGACCCGCGGCTTCGCTGACTTATCGAAATTGATTCAGCAGTCCGCTGTCGTTGGGGCCAGGTCGATTGTCGATGGGCAGGATGAAGACGTCCCTGAAC
>CAYZYB010000527.1:0-4396 GCA_964481505.1 uncultured Planctomycetaceae bacterium
GCTGAGACCAGCTCTTTGCTTTGACTGGTCGGGAACAGCCAATCCGTATCGTACGACGCCACCAGAAATCGCGAGTTGACACCTTTTAAAGCATCCGCCAGCGAATCGTGAGTACCAGCCAGGTCAAAGTAATCCATGGCTCGGGTCAGGTAGACATAGCTGTTGGCGTCGAACCGTTGCACAAAGCGTTTCCCCTGATAGTGCAGGTAGCTCTCGATCTGAAATTCTGTTTCTTTCTGCATGTCATACGCAAACCGATCGCTGTCCTGCAGTCGCCGCCCGAATTTCAGCTCAATGGAATCTTCCGACAGGTAAGTAATGTGAGCGACCATTCGGGCCAGAGCCAAACCGTAGCGGGGGCCCTCCGATTCGTAGTATTGCCCTTTTTCGAATCCAGCGTCTCCATAGATCGCTCGCCGACCGACTGCATTGAATGCAATCCCCTGCGCCGCGAGCTTCGGTGCTGAAGCCAAAACCACACTGGCGTGCATTTGGTCCGGGAATCGAACAGCCCAGTCGAGAACCTGCATGCCGCCAAGGCTTCCTCCCACAATTGCCAGCAGTTTGTCGATGCCAAGGTGACGAACGAGCTCCGAATGCACTGTCACGATGTCCGACACCGTCAGGAAAGGAAAGTCGAGACAGAAGCGTTCTCCGGAAACGTCATCAACGCTGCCTGGGCCAGTCGTCCCCTGACAGCCTCCCAGCACGTTGGCGCAAATAACGAAATACTTGTCGGTATCCAGGGCTTTCCCGGGACCAATAAATCCGTCCCACCAACCTGGCTTGACGTCTTCCGCGCTGTGTACGCCCGCCGCATGAGCATCCCCTGTTAGGGCATGGCAGACGTAAACGGCATTATCTTTTGCTGTATTTAGAGCCCCGTAAGTCTCGTAAGCCACGTTCACGGTGCTAAGTTCTGCACCAATCTGAAACCGCAGCGGCTGTTCAGGCGAAAAAAGCCGGGCATTCTGCGTTTCCACAATCCCAACCGAATGTTCAGCATCAGCATGGTTTTCTGTCGGGGAAGCGGGGGACGGCATGAGGACTCAGAAAATGGGGACAGCGGGAGTTGAGTGGAGTGGAAAGGCGGCCGCTACCGAAGCCAGCAGCCATGCTACCGCAGAAATGCAGCGATTTCGACGATCTCGGATCTAAACCTCACAGGAATAGAAACCGATTGAGTAAATCAGGTTGAATGTGCCGAAAGGATAAGAAGTGACGGATTTGGGAGTAGCTCATGGAGCTGCCTTCAAAGCAGAAAATGTCGCGATAATATCGAAGACTGGTTAAACATGGCAGAATGGGGCA
Organism: uncultured Planctomycetaceae bacterium; assembly: GCA_964481505.1. Taxonomy (GTDB): domain Bacteria; phylum Planctomycetota; class Planctomycetia; order Planctomycetales; family Planctomycetaceae; genus Fuerstiella. The sequence continues at coordinate 1,312 of CAYZYB010000527.1, forward strand.
GCGGTTTTGAAGTCGGTAGCGAGCAATGACGTAAGCTCATATTGCAATGAAAAACTGCCGTCCCATACAATACGAGGTTGAAAAACACTGCTGTTGAACACTCTTGCCACTAAGGGTGTCAATGGCAAACAAATCGGCAACCATCTGGCAGGGAGGCTTGGATGTCAGGGATTCGTATGCAACACACCATGACGGTGGAAGACATCGCGAAACACATCGGCGCAGAGATCGTTGGAACCGGGTATGGCACAATTACAGGCGTACAGTTCATCGAACGCGCGAGCGAGAATGACCTTGCCTTTATCGGCTGCGAAAAGAACCTCAGCCGAGTGGAATCGACGGCTGCGAAGCTAATCATTGCCCCACAGAATGTTACGGAAAGCCTCTCGGCATACGGTGACAAGACGTTTCTTTTGGTGAAAGAGCCAGAGAACGCCTTTCTGCAAATCGCAGAATTGTTGCTGCCAAAAACCGTCATCAAAGATGTTGGGATTTCCCCGGAAGCGTCGGTCTCAGAATCCGCGGTGGTCGGCGCAAAAACAAATATTCACCCTTTCGCAGTGGTGGGTGATAACGTTCAGATTGGCGAAGCCTGCAATATTGCATCAGGCGCCGTCATTGGTGACGGTTGCATTCTGGGGGACAATGTCCATGTCGATGCTAACGCGGTGCTGTACCCGAATTGTGTGATTGGCAACGACGTTGCGATTCAGGCGGCTGTTGTTCTTGGACCTGATGGCTTTGGTTACCGAACTGTCAACGGTCGCCACGAACGTTTGCCGCATGTTGGTACCGTAAGAGTGGAAGACGATGTTCACATCGGAGCAGGTACGACGATCGACCGAGCCAAGATGGGCGAAACGCTGATTGGCACTGGCACTCGGTTGGATAATCAGGTGATGATTGCTCACAACTGCCAAGTTGGAGCACATAACTTAATTTGCGGGCAAGTGGGCATTGCCGGGTCGTCGTCGACTGGGAACTACGTGGTGCTGGCTGGGCAAGTGGGCATGGCGGATCATGTTCACGTCGGTGACCAGGCCATTGTTGGAGCCAAGTCCGGAATTCACCGTGATATGCCAGACGGCGGAACTTATCTTGGCAGTCCGGCCCGAAAAGCAGACGAAGTGTTCCTTGAAATGGGAGCGCTACGACGATTGCCAAAGATGCGGAAGACCGTCAAAGAGCTGGAGAAACAAGTGGCCGCTTTACAGGACCAGATTCAGCAGCTTCTGGCGGCATCAGACAATGACACTCGAAACGCCGCCTGAATCGTTTCTCAAACAGGTAATACAGGATGCAGGCGACGACCAAATTTTAATGAACGAATCTTACCAACATCAGGACATCATTCCGTTCCCAAGCGATCGGATCTCAGCAATGAGCAGCATCAAGCCAACACGCATTGGACTGCTGGCGGGCGCCGGTCGTTTTCCACGAGACTTTGCAATCGCCGCACAGGCTGCCGGGCATTCTGTCTATTGCCTCGGTGTGGCCGGGATGGCAGATGAAGGCCTGAAAGAAGTTTGCGACGATTTTCGCACATACTCTGTGGCTCGCATCGGCAAGGCGATTCGGACTTTTAAGAAGGCGGGTGTGCGTCGTATCGTAATGGCTGGCAAGATCGAAAAAACGGTCATGTTTCATCCGTTTCTCTGGCTGCGACTTATGCCTGACTGGCGAACCCTTCACTTGTGGTTTCGCTATGCAAAAGAAAACAAGAAGGACGACACCCTGCTACTCGCAGTCATTCGCGAGTTCGAGCGGGATGGTTTTCATTTCGATTCCGCATTGGATTATGCTCCGGAGTTACTTGTGAAGCACGGATTTCTCACCAACAAAAAGCCGTCAACTGCTCAATGGCGTGACATTCAATTCGGTTGGGACCTGGCCCGCGAAATGGGGCGCCTCGACGTCGGGCAAACTGTCGTGGTGAACGACACGGCCGTTATCGCTATTGAAGCGATCGAAGGCACCGACAAGTGTATTCGTCGAGCTGGCGAGTTATGTCGGCGAGGCGGCTTCACTGTAGTGAAAGTCGCAAAACCACAGCAGGACCGCCGATTCGATGTGCCAACCGTCGGCGTGGAAACGGTAAAAACGATGCACGAAGCGGGCGGACGAATTTTGGCGATTGAAGCAGGACAGACAATCATCCTGGAACCCGACGAAGTCGCCAAACTGGCGGATCGCTTTGGGATCTCAATTGTCGCAGTGAACACAGCAGAACTTGCGATGCGTGCAGCTGCTTAGAATGTGGAGCTGAGCATATTTGCCAGCGGTGCATCCCGCTTCCGATGCAGTCTTAGTAGGCCAGAGTCGCTCCGATATGCAGTCGACCGTTTTCGTTGTTGTGGTCCCCTCTGACTGATGCCAGCGGGAAGCCGTAGTCCAGACGGAGGTCACAGTTCGGATCGATTACGTACCGGAAACCCGCACCAACACTGGCAAAGAACTCACCGTCCGCTTGAACTCCGCCGGAGTTGAAATTGTCCTGTTGAGCCATGTCCGCAAACGCCAGAGCGACAAAGGAACTCGGCTTCCCGTTGCAGCAACCGACAACAGGCTTCGTACGAAACTCGGCGTTGACGATGTACCCGCTGTCACCGTTCAGCGTCCGCATGTCGTAGCCCCGCACACTGTTGTAGCCACCAAAGCCCAGTTGCTCAGTCGCAATCAAAGATCCCGTTGCCAATTGGCCGGTTGCTCGCAGAAACAAGTCACTGTGACTATTGATGCTGTACAAACGTTCGACATACGCTCGAGCATAAGCGTACGTTGACTTTGCTCTACGCCGCAATCGTTTCAGGTCGCGAGAACGATTGTTAGACAGAAGGCTTCCAGGGCTGCCGAAAAGATCCACGCCGTATTTAGTAACGCCATCGGGGTATCGCTGTTCGCTGGAAATCCCTGCCATGAAGTTGACGATGTGCACCTCTGGCCCGGAGCTTATTGCAGGCAAAAGTCCGAAGTCCGCAAAGTTGTCTCCGCCCTTGGTATCAAATCCAAAATGCATCCTGTCAAGCCTACATTCGGATTCGGATAAAGTATGGTGGTAACGGCCGGAGATCTGCCAGAAGTTTCC
>CAYZYB010000528.1:0-4395 GCA_964481505.1 uncultured Planctomycetaceae bacterium
CAAGAACACTGGCAAACCTTCTGGATTAGTGGCAAACAACATGCTGTGAAAACGTTTTCAGCAATTCGCACACTCTGCTGAATTCAGCCACAATGCCTCTCTCCAACTCACTCTCGACGACAATTCATCATGGCTGCCACCAAAACGCAATCTCGATACCTGTCATATATCAACGCGTACATCGAAGCATTTGGCGTGTCACCGTCTCAACCGGATATCGCACGAGCCCTCCAGGTATCTCCGCCTTCTGTCTGCACCATGCTGAAGAAACTGGAAGACATTCCGGAGTGGGAAAAACGTATCGATGCCGGAAATTTGAAACAATGGACCATCGAACCTCCACGCAGAAGTAAGCCTCAAACGGCGACCACAGAAATGGTCAAAGCCTACCGGTTGAAATTGACGCTGCAGCACATGAAACCTCCCGTCTGGAGACGCATCGAAGTGCCGGACGTTTCTGTGGCGGAATTCGCGGACCTCATTCTGCGAGCGATGGGCTGGATGAACTGCCACATGCACCAGTTTCGAATTGGAGACGAGTACCTCGTCAGTCCAGAGTCCTTCGAATTCGACATGCACGGCGAGTCATATGCTGCGCTGAAGGTGTCGGACTTATTTCAAAGAAGCAAAGTCGTGTTTTTCGATTACGATTTCGGTGATGGCTGGGAACACAAACTCGAACTGGAAGCTACGACGAAAGCCCCGTCTCATGATCTGCCGCGCTGCACCGGCGGTCGGCAAGCCTGTCCTCCCGAAGACATCGGCGGTCCGTGGGGCTTCGCAAATTTCCTCGAAGCCATCGGCAACCCGAACCACCCGGAACCACCCGGAACGAAACGAACTGCTGGAACACTATGGAGAATTCTCCCCCGACGAATTCGACCAGGACGAAACAACGGCCTATATGCGGTAGTCACTGATTTCAAATGAGTAACGAAGCAGTGTCGCACAACCGAGTAACACAGGTTGCTTGCCGCCTGTGGTCGAAGCTCTGGAGTCCGACATTCGACCGCGAGATACCAACAAATGCTCACCGTTAACGCAGGGTGCGGTGAACTTGCGAGATTTGCCGTGAGTTCCCTATGCCCAAGCGGGCAGTTCGCTTTCCTAAATTTCCACTCGCTGAACCGACGGCCGGTGCTACACCGCATCGTCAAACTTGTTTTCACGATATGAAATCACAACCTTCGCTTGGTTGGCCTTCGAAGCCCTTAGTCTTTTTGACGCAGCAAACGTACCAAGATGTTCCTTCGCACAACGGCCGACAAACATTTTTAGGTCGCGATGCCTGAGTTCAACTGCACCGAGCCTGATTGAGCGATACATGCCGACAAGGAGAAGAACCAAACCGATGCTGCATCCGCCGACTAACGCTGTTGCTTCAAACGCAGAAAACTGAGCTGAGAAAATTGACTTCGGATATCGGACCACGAACGTGACCAAAGCAGCGAATATCGCAAGTCCACCGCCAACGATGGGAGCTATCGCTTCTTTTTGTTGCAGATCCGCAAAGCAATCAGCACAGCACATCGCCGAAATAGAAATGCAGTCCCCAGGGCGATCGGGATGCATACAGAGAATGTGAAACTGACGATCCAATTCACAGCAGGATTTACAAACGGGACATGCCGGCAGTTCAACTTCGTTCATTCTCTCGTCCAACCAGTAACCACTATCACGCTGCACTTTCGACTTCGCGAGTACCACTCAGATGACTAATGAAGTCCTGATATTGCTCGCGACATTGAAGCAATAGGTAAACCTGAGAACAAATCCCGTAAGGCAGGCTCTCGTGTCTTCGGCACTCCAGGTGCGGGCAACCGATTCGACCCCGCTTTTCATGGAGTCAGTTCATACTGAACCCATTCAATATTTTTTGGGTATTTGTCTGATTCCAAACGAGTCGAATGCAACAGTTGGACTTTCCAGCGGTCATCCTCACTGACCACAACTGCACTTTCGAGCCAAACGATGGTCCGCAGGCCGCTGTCACGACGAATTTCAGCCTTGTTCCAATAACTCACCCAGGCCACGTCGCCTTTCTGTCGAACTCGAATCTGCTTGAAGAAGTTCTTCCGCACATACGGCTTGCCCTTGGGTTGGACCGCGTCCACGAGTTTTTGCATGGTCCAGTCTTCGCCGTGCTCGAGCAATTGGAAGTCCTCTGTTGCGACCTCCTGCATCGCCTTGCCATTGTGATTGGACATCGCAGCAAACAGCTCTTTCACCGGTTGAAATGCAGGATGGTCCGCGGCCTCAATAACCCCGTTCCAGAATAAAACTCCACAAAGCCAAATCCCGACGGGCAAAAGTTGACGCATAAAATCACTGATTCTCACGACTTCCACTCCAGTTGTACAAATGAATCGGGGATGATCGGAGCACCTGAACTTGAGCACAATCGTGTTTCGAGTGGGGTCGCACAGGTTGCTCGCAACCTGTGGGCGAAGCCCTGGAGTCTGTTGACCAGTGGCAACTTACGGAGCAACTTCGTCGAATCTTTGCGGCATCAAGACCAGCTTCTCGTGCCTTCGGCACCCCGGTAACAAGTAAGCGGTGCTCCTCAGCTGACTCGGGCAGAACCTGATTGGTTTGGTCGAACTGGATTCACACCGCACACTGCTGAGCTGACGAAGGCACTGGCACACATCCGTTTACCTCGACAATACATCACGCACAAATTTATTTCCAAGGGTGCCGCTGGCTCTACCATTGAAGAGTTTTCACCAGTGCCACCCTGCCGAACCCAGTGAGTAACTCGCCATACGCTACCATAGCCATTTATCAGAATGGGCAAAGCAGCTGCGCTGCAGCACTTGCTTCGGCTTCAACATCATCCATTGTTACAAACGAAGCGCCCACAGAATCATCAGCAAAGACCTCTTGTGCTCTTTTCGTAGTGTCATCTTCTGTTACTTGCGGCGCATAGACAACACGCACCCGAACATCATCTGGCACTTCGACTACTGATCCAGCTCCCGATAGGCAACCGCCTTCCGATCGTAACCTTCGAATTGTCCAGCCCCACGCTTTAACGTCGTTCAGGAGCTTGTCTGTATCTTTCACTTGGAAGGACCAACACTGCGTCAGTTGCTTGGCAACTCCGTTGTGTACAGCGATGTCAATGTCGGCCAGATTCGCTCCAGCATGCAATTGCACGCGTCTCTTTAGATGCTCAGCTCCCACAGCAGACTCAAAGCTCGTCCAGCACTTCGCAATCACACTGTTCCGACGAATACCACCACTAATAGGAGTTTCAGGTTCAACGATAAACACGTCCCACAATTGCTCCAAAGCACTCTGTGAGCTGTCGGCGAGCATAAGCTCTGGGCGCGTAAACTGCAGCACGTTTTGCGATTCTCGACTCAACTCTTCAAGCCATGCCTCTGTCAGGATATCACCTATCGCCTGTCGATCTTCATCACCATCAAAAACGGCCTGGAGACGATCGAGTTCTCCGGCAACAGACGGGAAAATATTCTCTTCGTCAATCTTTGTTGCGCGAGTCCGACGCTGGACGAGCTCCATAACCCATTCATTAGTTTGATCGGAGCCAACAATGAGCCCAAGGTTGATTGCTTCGTTGCGCACTGGGCTTGGGACGAAGCGAACGATGGAAAATTTTAATCGTGCCATGCTTAATCTCACGACGAAATTGTCGCAGCTAGGTGTCGCAGTCTGTCTGCTGTGGGCTGGGTTCGATACTCAAGAAAATACCCGAGATACTCCAACTCCTCATCTGATACCGCCCAGGCCATTGGAATCCTCTTGATGACCCCGGCGATCTGCCCCCTTGATAGTAATTCCAATGAATCTGCAGCGGATTCCAGAGAGTTCGGATTCAGGTTTGAAGTAGTATTCGGAACAGGACGTGGGGTGTCCAGATGCTGTTTCAGAGTTTCGACTGTCCAATCAGGTGATCCTGGCAGAAAATGACCATGATCATGAGACCAAGTCGTCATGTCATCGTTGGCATCGTAGAGCCACTGCATGTCCTCTCCCCAGCACCACTGAAAGAAAGCAAAATACAGCGCATGGCGATTACGATTGTCATCTTTGTGCCGGTATTGATCATCACACCATTTTGTGAACATGCCCTGCCGAACGTCCCTCGATGCATGCGCAATGCCACACCGAAGGGTTGTTCCGTTACTCAGCTCGTAACCATCAAAATCTTCGGAGATACGGATTCGCTGTACGTTACAGACTGGAGCTCCGATCAGCTGGCCGCACCCGCTGACAACCTGCTCGTTCACTGGTGTACGCGGCGATTGCCGATTGGTTGTCATTTTTACCCAGTAGCGTTCGCCATCTGATCCGAGCGCTAGAAACGGCAAGCTGAATCCGCGAGACTCGCTTTGAGCTCGCAATGGTGCAGCAAGCGAGATGTCAGAC
>CAYZYB010000529.1:0-4394 GCA_964481505.1 uncultured Planctomycetaceae bacterium
GATGAAACAGAGCTCAGCCGACAGGAAGTTCGCAGTGTGTTTGAGCGAATTACTCGCGGTGCTTTGTCACCGGTGCTCGCTCACTTCATCGAGGAAGCGGAGTTGTCCGACGAAGAGATTGAAGAGCTTCGAAAAAAACTGGATCGCAAAAACGCAAACGCTCGAAAGGTGGCACAGATACGGAGGCGTCGGCATGAATATCGGCGTCTGGGTGAGTGCATGGTGGAGTTGGGTTACCGCGATAAGTTGGCAGTTGGCGATCTTTGTTGTTTTGACAATGCTTGCAACGTTTCTGCTTCGCAATGCCAGGCCCGGAATCCGACATACTTTATGGCTGCTGGTCCTTCTAAAAGTTCTGCTGCCAACTTCTTTGTCGGCCCCGTGGAGTCTGAGCACCTGGTTTGAGCAGCCGACGTATGTGTTGACGATTTCCGAGAAACAAGACGTTGGAACTGCAGTTGTCAGCGAGCAGGACACTATCCTCGCCTCAGCAAGCAAAGATTCAGAACAGGAAAAGGTTATTCGTCGAGCGTTGGGGCTTTGGAGCGCCGGTGTGTTTATCTGCGGCCTCTGGATTGGGCAACAGTACATCAGGCTGCGGCGCAAGACGTTGGCCTTCCCCGTCGCAGACGAGGGGCCTGCTCGTGTAGCTCTCGAACGTGCTGCGCTCTCATTGGGAATTGCGGAGCCACCGGAACTCCGCGTATCGCATGAAGACTCAAGTCCTTTTCTCATCGGCACGCTGCGCCCTTCTGTAGTGATCCCGGAATCGTTTGCTGAATTGGTCAGTCCGGATGAGCTGGAGACGGTGTTGCTTCACGAACTTGTTCACTGGAAGAAAAAGGACGCATGGATCGGCTGGGTTCAGGTCGTAATCCAGTGCCTGATGTGGTTTCACCCATGTGTTTGGCTGGCCAATGCATTCGTAAATCATGAACGCGAGACCGCATGCGACGACGAAGTCCTTCGCTGCGGCAGAGTCGAACCGGAAGAGTACAGCGAGATCATTCTGCGCGTGTTGAAGTTGACACGCGGACGTTCTTTCGTGGCGAGCGGCCTTGTGGGTGTGTTTGAGCGAGGCGGTCGCATTCAAAGCCGACTGGAGAGTATTATGAAATTCGATAGACAACCGAAACGGTCAGGAGTGATGTCACAGGGGCTGGTTGTTGCATTCGCCATGACGTTCCTGCCGATGGCTCCCTGGCAAACGGAGGCCGCCGTTACCAGCGCGGCAGGAACTCAGCAGCCAGCTTCAACGGCATCGATGAATCCAGCCAAGGCACCTGCAACGCCGGACGAGAAAAATATTCCTGGCCACAGAACGCCTTATCCTGCGATAGTGAAGATCACACCAACTCCTGGCTCCACCAAAATCGATCCCGGCGTAGACGAGATTCGTGTCACATTTGACCGTGACATGGGCGAAGGCATGAGCTGGACAGGGGGCGGCCCGGAGTTTCCGGTCGTGGATAAAGCACGAACAGCGGGTTGGATCAATAAGCGAACATGTGTACTGCCGGTCACGCTGAAACGTGGAAGGTACTACCGATTGGGAATTAACTCGAAGAGCCACCTTAACTTCAAGAGTGCGACCGGCCAACCAGTACCTCCCACATCGATTTTCTTCACTACGAAAGGCGCCACAAGTGATCAGGAGAATAAAGTTCTGATTCCGAAGATCGTGAACCTTAGTCCGGCAGACAATGCTGCGAACGTCAAACCAACCACACGATCATTTCGAGTCACATTTAACGTGCCCATGGGCGAAGGAATGTCGTGGACAGGCGGCGGAGAAGCATTTCCGGAAATTCCCAAAGGGAAACGGCCATCATGGTCGAAAGATGGTCGCACTTGTACGCTTCCCGTCAAGCTACAGTCGAATCACGAATACAGGATCGGCCTGAATAGCCTGAGTCACAACAATTTCCAGAGCAAGTGGGGCGTGCCGCTAAAACCGGTCGTGTATTCGATCAAGACTGCTGCGGATTAGTCAGTTTCGACGTTGTCAGCCTTGCAGGTTGAGAAGATCGTCAGCCGTCAGACATCCGTCATGTAAAGCTGATGCGACAAGAGTTGCGTCGACGCCTGCTGCTGCTGCGTCCCGTAGATCGTCGATTCCTCGAACGCCGCCGCCGGTGATCAGTTGGACCGTCGGCAGCAGTGCGCGGAGTTCGCGGCAGAGTGGCAATGTTGGAATACCACCGTTCGTTCCGACGGATGCCAGATCGAGCACGATAAATTGCTGAAACCCCAGAGATGCCAGTTCCTGGGCAATGTGCAATGGAGGTTGAGACTTCCACTGATCCAGTGTGGTCAGCACTTCGGAATGTCGCAGGTCGAGACTCAGGATCAGCCGTTCTGAGCCGAAACAGTCAGCAAGTTCTCGCGCCAGCGCGGGCCCACTGAGTGTTTCCAGTGCCACAACGATCTTGTCGACTCCGAGTTCGAAAAGTTCTTCTGCATCCTGCACGGATCGCACGCCACGATCAACGATCAGCGAAACGTCACCGCGTGACAATTCCGCGATCGTGCAGCGATTCAGTTGCTGGAACTGAATCGCATCCAAATCCGCAAGGTAGAACTGATGCGTCCCAAACGTGTCCCGGATTGCATTCAGGATGATCGACGGATCCGGTGATGCCGCCAGCTGACTGACGATCGGTCGGTACTTGTCCCGTTCTCCTGCGACGCCGCGAACAACGACGCCGTCCAGGAGATCCAGAACCGGAATGATGTCCATCAGGTCTTCACTACTTCGATTCCGGAGTTGGACGAAAGTTCCATTCCGGGCTGCCTTTGGGATCCGGTGCGTGCGGCGTCTTGCCCAGGCCGAAGTCTTCCGGCTTCCGATTTAAGTTCGCCCAATAGCCTTTTTCTTTGATGAACCCGTAGAAACTGGGGTAAAACGGATCTACGTAATCCACATCGGCTTCTTTCGGAACTTCTCGGCCCGTCAGGTGATAAGCACCATTGACAATCAGCCGCCGCAGATCTTCGCTAACCAAATCCACGGATGCGCCGCTTGTTGTGCAGAGTGAGTGTCCTTTGTCTTTGCCGTCGGGCGTGGTGTAGGTGTGCAGCCAGACGAAGGCCTGCATCGGATCGTTCTTTTCACCGTCGATGGCTTCGGAATCAGGGTGCAGAGTTTCTGTGACTGCGGCACGCATGAGAATCTGATCGGCGTCCGTCAGGTGCTTGACCTCATAGACGTCGCTGGGAGCAAAAATCTCGTTGACGCCGTTGAGTACCGGATGTTTGGCGCTGGCATCTTCAACGACGCTGTGGGCTCCCTGTCGTTTATGACCACCATGATGGCTCACCCACTGTTCGCCGAGGATCTTTCGACCAAACTCTCCGTATTTAATGCCGCCGAAGTCTCCGGCTCCGGTAAAAGAGTGTGTCGCCGTGCGGATACCAATGACGGGCTTTCCGGCGTTAAGAAAGTTCGTAATGTGAACTGCATCTTCGGCAGACGGCCTTCGAAACCGTGTGCCAATGATCATCAGGTCGGCAGAAGCAAGAGCCTCCCAGCCACGGATCCCGGATTGGTTATTGGAATCAATGTAGTCAGCTCCATCCGGGCCAAACGAAAACAGGATTGTGCATTTGAAGCCGTGTTTCTGGCTAAGAATCTTGCCAAGCATCGGCATCGATTCTTCGGTGCGATATTCTTCGTCACCAGAAATCAGGACAATGTGTTTGGCAGAATCGTCACCATCTTTGGCTTCGAAGACAAGTGTGTCACCGGCATTGGAAACGCCGGCAATGCTCAGGATCATGAGAATTTTCCAGAAGTGGTTAAGAATGGATTTCATTTCAGTGTCCGGTTTTGTGGAAGTGCCGTGAAGTGATTCGAGCCCTGCTCGAAGCAGTAACCGATTCGCCAGAACGATCTCACGTAAGGAATTTCTTGCCACCTATTGTGACACCGAAGGGCTTACATGCAAAGTGTCCTGCATCTCTCTTCGACACAGCGAAAATTCGCACGGTCTGCGATCGATATTGAAATCGCTCCGAGCTCGGTCGCCTCGGGGAAGAGATGTTCTTCCTCGAAAACGCAATGGTATATCCGGAAAAATCGGGAAACTCGGTCTGCCCCCATTACTCCTCGAGTTTTCGTGATCCACCCGCCCGAATCTGCGTTCCAATAGCTGTGCTGACCTGCGAGAACCGGTTTTTTGCCAGTTTTGGGGTCGGGCCACGTTCCCACGAATACGACATTCGCCGTTGGCAACAGGAAAGATTCCCGTGCAACAATTCATCGAAAGCTGCTTTTCGTGGCCGTCATGGCCAGCATCGATCCGCTGTTGTGTGTGTGTGGCTATTGGCTGTTGACAATGTTCGGAATCCTCAGCACAGACCTGCTGGATTTCGATTTGGACCTTGATCTCGAC
>CAYZYB010000530.1:0-4389 GCA_964481505.1 uncultured Planctomycetaceae bacterium
GAGCAGAACAAATTTCCCACGCCGTTCGTTCAGGAATCCCACCCTCACCCGCCCCGGCCACGTCGATGTGCAGCCAGCCATTTTGTTCGCTCTTCACGGTAAATTCCGTGCCATCCGTCAGCGATTGATTGAACGCCGGTTCGTAACTTTCCGAACCGCCTTTTCGAGCGGTCGTGTCCGTGATAATCGCGCCGTGTTTTGAAAGTTCGAAGTTCGTCCAGTCACGTGCTAACGAACCTGCCATCAGAACGAAAGCCACCAGAATCACGATGTTCAGCCGTTTGAGTTCTTTCGAGTAGCGAGTCCCCTGAGCTGCCAGAGCCATCAGCAGGACCGCCAGCAGCAGCCCCGTGACGATCCACGTCTTTTCGAGATAGCTGATCGAATTCTGCCAGAAGAACAGATAGTCGATGAGTGATTTTTGTCCTTCCGCCGGCTTACCCGTTTTGGTCAGTGCCTGCCGAAGATTCGCCGCCAGGTACGGATCGCGCGGAAGTGACCTCTGCGCGTTTCGGTAAGCTACGATCGCTCGACCGACTTCATTCGCCTGCATCCAGGCGTTGCCCTGGTTGTAAAATACGCTGCCGGAAGCGAAACCACCGTCAAGAATTTCCTGGTACTGCGCTGCAGCCTGCAGAAATTGATCGGAGGTCTTTGCTGTGGCGAAGGTTTCTTCTGCCTGCTGGAAGCGACGAGAAGTTTCCAGGTCCGGAGCCGTACTGCATCCTGAGAACAGCATCAGCCCGGTGAACATAGCAGCTGACAGCAGGATTCCTGGGTTTGACGTGATAGGCATTCGATCTGTCATCGCTTCGACAGCTCCCAGCTGAGATCTGCGATTAACGTTTCGCATTCCTTTGTCGCTTTCGCTGCGTCGGTCGCACCGGCACCAAAGCGAGCTGCATCGCATTGATCGATGAAGTCTGCCGCTCGCTGATTGAGTTCAGGTTCGATGGCTGCCTGCCGAAGTGCCGTCGTGGTGTCGGAAGACGTCATTCCTGCTTCCGAATGGCCGGTAAAGTCTGCGATCAGCCCTGCCACGATCTTGCTGAGTGCATCCGGTGCCACTCGATCGTCACTGCCCGCTGCAGATCGCACGGCTTTCAATGATTCGATCGCTCGAGCACCCGCGTTTCGGCGTTTTAGCATGGCTGGGTCTGCGTGCAAACGTTGCCGCCGCTGCATTCCAAAGCTAAAACCGAAATACCCAATGATCATGGCAATCCACAACGTCATCCAGCGGCTTAGCGACACATTGGTCGCTCGCAAAGTGTGCAGGCCGGAATGATTCGCGAAGAGTCCAGTGTCGCTGACCTTGAGGTCCGACGTGTGATTCGTGGCTTGCGGGTTTGAGACGATATCGGACGTCGCCAGCTGTTTGGCGGCTGTGATTGACAGCGGAATTGCTGTCGTCGCGAGCGGCACGTATTGTTCGGCTTCGACATCAAAGTACGACACTGGTATCGCCGGCAGTTCCTCTACGCTTTCGTTGAGTGCTCGCAGACTGTAAGTGAAAATCCGACCGTTGCCCTCCGTCTTTTCGGTTGCTTCGTACGTTCGAAAATTCTCAGCGATGCCCGGTACCTGATTGATATCCGGCGGCCGAATATCCCCCACGGTTCCTTCGCCAAAAACCATCACCGTCAAGGTCATCGGTTCGCCCACATGAGCCTGACGCGGCGCGATGTCGGCGTCGACGGAAAATTTTCCAATCGCGCCAACGTACGAATCCGGCCGACCCTGCGCCGGTATGTCACTGACCTTCACTGTGAATGGATTCGAAACGGCGAAAATCTGCTGGCCACTGGGGGCTCCGTCTTTCAGTGCTGTCGCGAAGATTCCCTTGATACTGGACGGAGCGAACGAAAATTCGCCGTAACGTTGAGGGATAAACGTTCGCTTTAGTTCGTATTCGACGTAAGCGGCATCTGTCCCGTCGGGTGTTTGGCGAGTGGTCGATTTCGAAGGCGGCAGAAAGACTCCGCGCCGACGATCGGCAAAAAAGGAAAAGGCGTTGTTGGATTCGACGGTAAAGTCGTTGATCTGCAAACCGTCGGAATCGCCGCGTCGCGAACGACTGATGAGCGGTTGCAGAATTTCCGAAATCGACAACTCCGACTGCAGACCGTCGGGAATTTCTTCGTTGAGCCACGGGACGCTTAGTGCCACCGGCTGGCGCGGTTGAATGCTGAGCGGGCTACGGTCGGCAAAGCTACCGGGTGGCTTGATGATGGCAATGTTCAGCGTGATGGTAAACGGTTGCAGAGGGTAAATCGTCTGTTTGTCAACTTCGCATTCCAGTTGGACGAAGTGCTGTTTGTCCGGTCCAACAACGGTCACCGAGATTGGTTTCCCGGTGATCGTTTTCCCATCGACCGTTACCGTGGGCGCTGGAATGGTAAATTCGCCCGCAGCGTTTGGTGTTAGTGCATACCGGAAGGTGACACTTTGCTGAATCGATCGCCGCATGCGACCGCCTTCCTGAACGATGGCCATTTTTGAAGAGGAACTTTGCCCCAGCGAAACTGCACCGAAATCCATTTCTCCAATATCTGGCTCCGCAGCCTGACCGGCGTTGGTGACCTGGACGGAATAAACGAATTGGTCGCCCAGATAAACGGCATCGCGATCGACTCCGTTGAGAATACTGGCATCCTGCGCGTTAGCGGCGCCAGCGAAAGTGCTACTCATCAAAAGCAAAAGCGCCAACATCCTGAGCCTCCGAACGCTGGAAGTCCGTGCGCCGGTGAGACATTCTGATTTTTGTTGCCGAGTGTTCACGCTACCAGTCCTTTTCGACCTTGAATCCACGGTAGATGATTTCCCGCATCTTTTTGTCACGCTCCCGACGCTCTCGCTCTCGATCGCGAGCCATCCGCAGAATCGATTCGGCTCGCTGCTTCTTTGACTCCTGTTGCTCTGCTTCTTTCTGTTCTTTGCTGAGCTCCGGCTTCTGTTGTTGATCCTGCTGTTGTTTTTGATCTTGGTTTTGCTGTTGGTTTTGGTCGTCCTGCTGCTGATCGTCTTCGTTCTGCTGATCCTGATTTTGGTTTTGATTCTGGTCCTGTTGATCTTCCTGATCCTGTTGCTCATCTTCCAGAGGTTCCGCAATCTCCTTCAGAATTTGCAGCGTCTTCCGCTGTTCCTGCTCGGCCTGATCCAGTTTTCGCTCACCAAACGAATCGACGGCCGCTCTTGAATGCTCTTCTGCGTCGGGGCCCCGTTCAACGGCCAACTCCATCGACCTGACCAGCCCTTCCATCTGCTTCAGCTGCTGCTGTTGTTGTTGTTCCTGCTGAGCTTTCGCGGCTTGCTCCTCTTCGGTCAACTCCACTTCGGGCTTGTCGGCTTCCGTCTGGTCCTGTTCGTAAGTGGCAGGATCTTCATCGGACACCTCGGTTGCATCAGCATCTTCTGTTTTCTCTTCAGGCTCTTCCCCTTCATCCGCCGCATCAGTGTTGGTGGTCGGTGGCGCAGCCTGCTGCAGAGCTTCCAGTTGTTGTTTTGCCTGAGGCAGTTCATGTTCCGCTCGCAGCGTCAGCATCTTGCTCCAGTCACTGATTTTTGACTGGACGTCAGAGCTGACTTCAACGTCCACTTCTTCGACTTCTTCTTCGGAAGCCTCCACCGTTGTGTCCACAGCTGGATCACCAGTTGGATCTTCATCCGGATTTTCGTCAGCTTCCGTTGCCCCTTCGGTCTCACTGATTTCCTCTTCTTCGTCGTCGCTCACCAGTTTGGATTGTTCCTGTAGAGACCGCTGCAGCAGGTTTTGATACGGCGCGACGGCCATATAGATCTGGTTCAGCTGATTCAGTGTTTCTTCCTGAGCAGCCACGGCGTTCTCGAAATTCCCCGCCAACATTTCGCGCGATGCCGTCTGCATGCCTTCACCGGCTTTGTCTGAAAACTGATGCAGCAGCTTTTCGAATTGCCGAGCCTGATCGTCTGGTGCGGTTGCCGGAGTACCGCTTGCTGCCTGTTGCTGCTGCTGAGATTGCGACTGCTGTACTTCCAGAGTGATTTTTTGTTTCAGTGGTTCGATTTCTTCCAGCAGTGTTTCCTGTGCATCACTGGTGTCTCGCACGATCTTCCGTTTGCTGGCAGAATTTTCTTCGCCGCCGATGTTTTTCACCACTGTCCGCAACAGCGTTTCTTTGTCTTCAATCATCTTCAGAAACTGCAGCAGGTTCTTTTCGTCACGCGCTTTTTGCTTGTCGCGTTCTGCCCATTGTGACTGAATGTGCTTGATGAACAGACGGATCAGTTCCAGATTGTGGCGTGCGTCCTTGTGTTGCGAATCGAATCTCAGCACGTCTCGATAATGCCGCACAGAAGCCAGCAGCAGGCTAATCGATTCCGTGCGTACTTCGCCTTCTGCCGCAGCGG
>CAYZYB010000531.1:0-4370 GCA_964481505.1 uncultured Planctomycetaceae bacterium
TTCCTGTTGATATGATCACTCATATGGCTGGCGACGATGGAACGCTCATACTGGTTTTCAGCGTGAGCACTGCAGACGCAGATTCCGCAGTTGCTGCGGTGCGCGAAAAACGTGGCGTAGGCCTTGCTCCCGTCGTATTCCGCCCGATGACAAAGATCAGCCTATCGCCAATGGGGCAGTCAACTCATTCGTCACTCATATTCGAGGTCCTAGATTCACTTATCGACGGAACGTCCATTTCCGTGGAGATGTTCGTCGCTAGCGAACTTGATGTCGAAATCGTTGTTCGCAGAGAAGACGCCAAAATAGCGAAACAAAAGATCGCTCAAGTTATTGACTCATTTGACGACGGCGTGCTGGGTATCGCGCCATGACTCAATTAGCGCTCAGCTCTTGGAGCCTACACACTGTATTTCTGAACTCGCGCCAATCGCGAATCACAGCGACATATTTCCCCCGCTTGGCTCGTGAACAATTCGGCGTTGACACTATTGAGTTTTTCGACAGCGACTATTTCGCAGGCGGCATTTTGAGTCCACACTGCGACTTGAAACACGCCGAAGATGTAAAGCGTGAGTGCCAAAAGTATGATCTGAAAATTGCCTGTATTTCTGCTATCAACGACCTTATCGATGACGAGAAGAACTTTCAAAAAGATTTAACATCACTTAGCGAGTGGGTACAACATTGCAAAGTGCTTGAATGCCCATGGATTCGCCTGAATTCAGGCGGCAAGCCGCTGACGAACGAGACTGTCGATCTCTACGTGGAGCGACTCGGGAGACTACTAGAAGTAACGGACCAGCTCGATCGGAGCGGCGATGTCGGTTTCGTTGTCGAAAACCACCCCTTTGTCATAGGCAAATCTGAAGCACAATGTCTACGTGAAATCGTTCGCAGGGCAGGTGACGATCGCGTGAAGTTGTTGCCCGACCTTGGAGCTATGAAGGCTGGGTTTTGGAAGGCTGGAATTGAATTATTGGCGGAATATGCTGCGCATATTCACGTCAAACCAGCAGTTATTGACGAGAACGGGAACGAAATTCCGATCGCGGAATACGGTCCCGTTACTTGCGAAACCCTCGAAGCTGCTGGATTTGACGGAGCCATCTCGATCGAGTTCACGGAGTTTCGCGATCTTGGTACGGAGCCTCGTCAAGCAACGCTCTCATTGATTAACGATGTCGCGAAGGCATTTCAGATTTCGTCGCACGAACCAGTACCAATCCCCAGTAATGTTCAGACGAAGAATCAGATTGCCAATACGAATCTATCGGTGCTCCCCGATGAGGAGATTCTCCGTGCCCTGATTGATCGATGCAGTCAACAAACTGAATCACCTGCTCAGTTCAATGAGTTGGAATCCAGAAGGCGCGTCGTGTCGTCTTCACATATTGATTCGACAGAAGCTGTGGATGCCGAGACTCCGATCGGAGATACGTGTGTTGGATCGTCGACAAACAGTTTTTGCTCTTTGATTGGCGCGACGAGCGAAGGTCGCAAAGAATGTCAGAATTTCCATAAGGCTAAAGTTCAGCGAGTCACTGACGGTCGCCAAACGCACCCTGCCATTTGTTTTTGCCCGTTTGGCTTATCCGTGGCGAGCGTTCCAGTCATAGACCAGAACGCGGATGTTGTCTATGGGCTTCTTTCTGCCGGCCCTTGGCTGGAGCGTGGAACGGAAGGAATGATCCTGAGTGGTATTGAACGGTTTGATTCAGACCTCCAATCGGTGCTTACAGAGGCGAGTCTTGCAACAAAAGAATTCAATGTCCGTGGCATCTCGGAAACAGTAGAACTGCTCTCGCGGTATTCTACGCGAATCAGCACTCTCTATTCGGCAACGAGTGGCGATTTTCAAGTAGAGCAACTTCGGCGAAGGGCCGCAGAGCAGCTAAATGCTCAAGCTACCAGAATGGTTCAACATCTGAGAGCGATTCAAGAAAAGCTGCATCGTCATGACGCTGATGGAGTTCTAGCACTTCTTGGTACCGTCGTGCCACTCGCAAGGGAGGTAGCTGACCACATCACCGAGTCAGTTAGGGACCTTCAAAGGCCTGTGGTTCGGCGCAGGCCATTGTACCGCTCGCAGCATCTGTGGCGATTCTTCGTCAACTTGCGGTCGCCTGACGTGCCATTTGATCTGGACACTGAACGCCCAATGGCCAAGTTGCCGGCGATCGAATGCGATGTAAATTTCACGGAGTTTGTATTCAGAAGGGTAGTCACGACTTTTCTTAGCGGCCGGACTAACGTGACTTCTGTCTCTGTCGGCGGAGTGACGTCTGTGAACCCAATCGTGACAGATTGGTCTTTGACCAGATCAGGCCAGCGTATCATCTTCCGCGGCAGACGCTTGGTCGACGTGAATGTGCGAGATCTCTTGGCAGAAATCCGGCCCTTTATTGAATCACAGGGTGGCCAGATTACATTAGGGAATTCAATGAATCACGATCATTGGGATCGCGGGGTTGACGACGTCGAGCTGTTCGTAGATATTCCGGACCGCTTACCAGTGTATTGGGTTGATGCTGACCCTTTTCAATGGCAGGATGCTCGTGAAATCATCGAAAACTTCTCTTCGCGGATCGAGTTTATTCTCTGTTACTCGGATGCTTCGCCGCGAATTAGTGAGATCCTTAAGTCTCACGCCCCCGTTATTGTTGGAGCCCCCCTGCCAACTCTCCCGGTAGATATTAAGGATTCGGGAGAAATGGCAACTAGTGTTCGCTTGATTCAAGACTTAATTTCCAGTGGAATACCGCGCAAGAATATTCTTGTTTTTGCAGACGAGACTGTTGATTCCCTGGGGGATTGGCCAGCAGAATTTACTAATGGGTCAGTTCTGGATGAGAATATTTTTCGGAAAGACGGGAATGAAGCGGTCCGGCTGGTTGAACGGCTTCGTCAGTTCATGAACGTCGAATTGAATCGTAGCAGCATCCCATAGCGGATATTATTTGCTTCGTGATTGCTCAGGTGCCAATACTATGGTCATGGAATTGCTAGCGACTGTTCATTTTCGGTCCGGAAATAAAAAAAACTTCACGGTCAAAGCGCCCGATGAACTGCACGCGGATCTTATTA
Organism: uncultured Planctomycetaceae bacterium; assembly: GCA_964481505.1. GTDB lineage: Bacteria > Planctomycetota > Planctomycetia > Planctomycetales > Planctomycetaceae > Fuerstiella. The sequence goes on from CAYZYB010000531.1 coordinate 3,088, forward strand.
GTCGCCTGTTGCGCGAGAAGATGACCGAACTCGCGATTGAGTTGGACGCTATTCTGGATAAGGTGACGATTGATTATTCGGCTGCCCCTCGGTCTGCCGGGTATCATTCTTGGCTGCCAGGGCTAGTTTTGCCTAGCCCTCACGATGACCAGATTGATGCTGACTCTCGGAGAGGTTTCAATGTTGATGCAACCCTCACGCGGCTGAAAGAGTCGACTGGGAGGTCGATTCTGTTGTCATTGTGCACAAATATCGGCGTTATTGAGCCAGTAGCAGATTTGGGCTCAGACTTGTCAATGCAGTTCTGTCGAGACATAAGTCGGATGTCGTTGGATAAATTCGATTCTCTGTTTGACCTAATGCCCCAGGAGCATTGGAACGGATCGAAATCTGCAGTTGTAAGGTTTCCCTCTGGTGTGCTTCAGGTGGACAACTCAAGTGGGATAGAGTCGCTTGTGATACAAAAACGCAAGTTGACATCTCCGTTCATCGAATCGGATTGGTATTTGTTTCTTGTCGAAAACTCAGCGATAAGCGATCGTAGACTGAACAATCAGGATCAGTTGGTTTTGTCTGAGTTTTCCGACGCTGCTATCCACACCATAAAAACGTGGTGTGAGGCTATTGATTCGACGACACCATGCACGATGGATTCTCTTATGGCTGCTCATGCATTCTGCGGACGATTCGGGTGGGAGATAGATCCGGCTATTTCAAACGTGGAAGATCTAGGAGACCAACTGGCCTCAATCCAAGAGTTATTTGACGGCGGCGAACCGTAGGTAGGTGACTTGCAGGCACTCAGTGATCGGATGTTCTGCAGTTTGTGATGTTTTCGCTCCTCTCCGGCACGCATGTGTCGTGACTGTTCCTCCTTCAACATACTTTCCTGTCCCATATCGACCGTTTTTCGGGACTTCGATTTCGACCACGCCATGATTCGAGTTCTGATGCAAGATGAGTTCCGTTTACTCGTTCCTGATTTCATGGTTCTCTGTTCCCGTTGAAATCGGAACCAAACGGAAATTCGCCGGCAAAAGTTGACAAACTAGTCGGAAGATTGATTGGTTATGCTCGCGTATCGACTTCGGAGCAGGAGCTTGACTTGCAACAGGATTCGTTGCGAGATGCGGGTTGCGACGAACGACTGGTGTTTGTTGACAAAGCATCCGGAGTGAAGTCTGATCGCCCTGGACTTGAGCAGGCTCTTGACACGGTGGCGAAAGGTGACACTTTTGTCGTCTGGCGTCTCGATCGGCTCGGCCGATCGATGCAGCATCTGG
>CAYZYB010000532.1:0-4367 GCA_964481505.1 uncultured Planctomycetaceae bacterium
CATATCGACCTGGACTATGCTGGACTTTGAAATACGACGAGTCGATCGTGTACGTGCCATCGTCTTTTAGCTTGTACATTTTTCGGAATTTGTCGAGGTACTTTGGCGTGCCGTAAGACGCCAGTCCCATGACTTTGTATTCATCACCGGTTCTGAATCCCAGGAAGTTCGTTGTCGACAGGCAAACAACACCGACAGAATTCGGGAGGTTGATTCGACCAACTCGCTTCATTTGATTGCCGCTGCCGTGATACCACATCGACGTCGCCCATTCTCCTCGACTGTCAATCGTCAGCACGGCTGCATCTTCGTACGGTGACGAAAAGAAAACCGAACCGTGTGTGTCATGGTGGTCGATGTAGTGAATTTTCGCTCGACCGCCGGTGGCTTTCTTCAATTGTTTAAGATGAAACAGGTACATGCCGGTATCGTGCATGTCGTTAATCAGAAAGCCGGTAGAAAACAGAGGATGCATGGGAAGATGCATCAGGCGACGTCCGTGACTCTTCATCGAATCCAGACTCCACGGTCGCCAATAGAATGCGATGTGGTCGATGTCCTCTTCCGTAATGCCACCCTGTTCAAGGCAGAATTTGATGGCGTTCGTTGGCCAGCCCGCCTGATGTTTTTGGCGAGTGAACCGTTCTTCTTCGGCAGCTGCGACAACTTTTCCGTTGTCGATGAGAGTGGCTGATGCGTCGTGGGTGAATCCACCAATTCCCAGAATCTTCATCCGTGACTCTTTCCGGTCGTGATTGCCTGATGAGAACGCATGCCTGACGCTGAACAAAAATCGATCAGCAAGTCGCCGTGTTGAGCGACGGATTCTCTTCCTGAGCTGGCTTTTTGCGTTCCATAAATGATGTAAGTCGCCGAATGCTAGCAATCTTTCGAAAATGGGTGAAGACGAGGTCACGACGGCTGGTGTGATGACGAATTCTCAGCATTTTCGGGGACCGTAGAATCGTATTGCGGTGATTTCATGGATGGGTTAGCGTTTTTCGCTCAGTAATTTCCGTCCACCATCGACAGCCTGGATCACATGAAGACATCAACAGAGTTTCAATCGCGAACGCTCATCAGTCTTGCGTTTCATGACGTGACCGATGATTTCGAATCCAGCGGTTTTCGACAACCGGTTGCTCAGAAGTACAAACACAACGTACAGCAGTTTCGTGAATATCTGGACGCCGTCGAACGATCCGGCTTGCCTGTGGTTTCGTCGATAGACCACTTTGAAGGCAATGGCCCCGCGGTTGTTTTCACATTTGATGACGGGGGCGCATGTTCCGACATCCCCGCTCGCATGCTGGAAGAACGCGGTTGGCGCGGTGTGTTTTTCATCACGACAGACTTGCTGGGCACGCGCGGCTTTTTGACACACAAAGAAGTCAAGTCGCTGCACGATCGCGGGCACATTATTGGAAGTCATTCATGCAGTCATCCCGATGTGTTTAGAAGCTTAACTCAGGTACAAATGCAGCACGAATGGGGCAATAGCTGCGACATTCTGACAGAACTGCTCGGTGAAAAGTGCATCGTGGCCAGCGTTCCTGGTGGCGACATGAATGCCGCTACGATAACCGAAGCGGCCAAAGCCGGCGTGCAGCACGTGTTTACGTCCGAGCAATTGACGTCATCGTGGCTGCAGGCGGAAGCAACCTGTTACGGGCGGCTGTTTTTAATGAGCGACACACAACCGAAAACTCTGTCACGCTGGCTGAAGCACCCAACTGTGGGCATCCTTCCGGAACGAACCGTCCGCATGACCAAGTCGATGGTGAAGACCATGATGGGACCGTTCTATCGTCGTATTGTCGCCAACTGGCGTGCTCAACATGACCAGTAACATGCGCAGTTTCCGGGGACGCCGACAGTAGGGTCTTTGCATGCTTGTCGCCAATGGAAGAGCTGAAGGCATCAGACTCCGGCGGGCCTAACGAGATCCTCAATACAATACGATCCCACCGCTCCGGCAGTGTTCATGCGAAAATTGACGCATGAGTGTCCAATACGCTGTTTTTTTTGTAGAACAGCTCACAATCTGGGTGCCTCTGGCACAAATTTCTTGCAACAGGTTGCGGCACCGAGTCCACTGGGGTTTTACTGCTGGCTTGCCTGCGAGCCGCGGACTGTCCCAAAGATACGGCATCAACATGAAGTGCCAGTATTGTCATCGAGAAAATACGTTACGCGCCAGCAGATCTCGACCGTGGTACCTGCGAATACTTCGGCTACAACTGGTTCGCTGTCGAGCGTGTTGTAATTCATTCTGGGAGTCGGTGCGCACGACGATCCCTGTCGATTGAATTGCTGTCCTGGCGACTGTGTTACGCTGTCATGGAATCAAACATGACCCAGCGAAACGTCACGAGAACACAAATCAGACACATCCACCAGGTCACTTCCTGACCACGTCGCTGAGTCCGAAGCAGATACAACAAGCCGAAGCCAAGAGCAGTAGCAACGAACTTGAACCCCGCCAAAGAAACGGGAGAATCAATAAGACCGGCTGCCAGCGGATTGACTTCACGCATTATTCCAGCCTGTCCGGCGATGATCGTCCAGGTCAGGTCAACGAGCGACATTCCGGCCATCAGCAGGAGTGCAATTTCTGCACCGCGAATCGATTCGGCCGAAACTGACGTTCCCTGATCAGTCACGATACTGCGTGCTGTCCACTTTAGTATGTGTCCAAGTGTGATCACTCCCAGCAACATCGCAATCACCGTCAACGGGTACGCCATGCGATCCTTCAGAGCCAATGCTGCAATAGCACGTTTGCCTTCGAGCTCGACTTTATCCATATGAACTTTGCGATCGTGAATTATTGATTTCAATTTTGGAGTTGCTTCATACGACATAAGCCACTCCTGCAAATGCTGTCGCGACACTTCGTTTTGTGTGTGTGGCAGAAGCTCTTCGCTCAGAACTCTGTCCGTCGGTTCCGCAAGCAGCGTTTGATAGAAATCGTATCCTTGTCGTGTCAGATGGAGGCTTACCATGGGGCAATCCGGAAACAGGATCAGAATCTGTAAAGAGAGCTGGTCGACGAACCAACGCACCCGACGCTCTGGATTCGACTGTGACTCAAATCTCTCTCCCCCTCGGCCATCTCGCCGACGTCGACGTGACTGGCTCTGTTGCGTGGAGAAACCGGAAACGTTGGAATCCGCCGCAGCAAACGCTTCCAAAAGATGGCCATTTGCGTAGATGCCGGTTGTCGTCGCGGTGATCAGTAGCGGTCCGGGAATGTGCTCACCGTTGATAAACAGCAGGCCTTTCTCAGATTCTTTCGAGAACAGAATCGGAGCTGGGGCTTTGGAAACAGCGTTGGCTGTTTGTCCGTGCGCATTATCCACAGCGCTGCATGATGCGACCGCAAAGATGATTGCGGCGAGTGGAGCTTGTAGCAGTTTCCGGGAAGTCACTACGTCGTTAGTTGTGTGGCGCTTTGCATCCATCGCGGTTCTCCCGGAGTGATCGGAATTACGCATTGATTCATGACCGCCGTGGCAGTCGGCATCAACGAGTTAATCCCCAAGAACAAAAATACGAATGCAGGCTGTGCCAGGAAAGCTCCCCGACATTCTCTGAACACCGGGAACGACAGAAGAGAGTCGCGAAAAGTCATCGTTTTCTCCCGATCGAAAGACAAGTTTTTTATGGCTCTTCATGGAAGTACTGAACCTGAGATGCCATAGCGCACAACGCGAAATCGGAAATCAGGCGGCCAATAACTTGCCTTCACCATTTTTTTGCCGTCAAGCATTTTTTCCGCTAATTTGACGTGGACGCTGATCGACCAAAGAAAAAAATGTCCACGATCCTGAAGGGTGAGCTGGTATTAAAGTGGTTTTCAGCTTTTGCCGATTGGCTACCACCAGGCTTTCGTTCGACGTGACTGGGGCGTTGATCCGTGTGCCCTTGTTGCGGTAGATTCGTGTCACCACGCCGGGCAGCTGATTCGATGATAAAACCTGTCGCCAACCGCACGTGATTCTGATCGCCGACGCAAATGGATAGCTCTGACGAAAAACGAGATCGAGTCATGAAGGCGGCGTTGGATTGCCGGATGGAGCTATTCGTGTACGCTCGTTCTTTGCTTGGAAATCGCTCCGCGGCAGAAGACGTGCTGCAGGAAGCACTACTCGTCGTCTTCAAAAAATTTGATCAGTTTCGAGAAGGAACGTCGTTGCTTGCCTGGTGCCGGTCGATTGTCCGCATCGAAGTCCTGCGAGCAAAGCAACGGTATCAGCGCGAAAGATCGCTGGCAGAGCGTTTACTGGATGATGCGGTCGAAGCGGCGTTTGATGAATTCCAGGTCGAGAAGCGATACGACGATGCGGAGTCCTGGCGAGATGCAC
>CAYZYB010000533.1:0-4363 GCA_964481505.1 uncultured Planctomycetaceae bacterium
CGAAAACGGCATCGCGACACCGACCATAAACATGAATGACGGCTGAATCATGTCCCAGAACGCAACGCCCAGCCATCCTCGAATGCTGACCCAGGGCGGATGCCCAAAGTGAAACGCCATCTCCTGAAACCATTCGTAGTCCCATGTTTCCCAAACGGGGTTATCAGCCTTCAGTTTGGCAAAGGCTGCAAATCCAAAACCCGTGGCCGCCAGCATTGTCATGATGAAACCGCGATAGGCGTCTAAGGACACCAGCCGGCTGCCGGAAGGCTGGCTGTTTTTCGCGGAAGATTTCTTTCTCCGCTGCCGCTCTTTTGCAACGCCCATTGTTGGCGGCATTGGATCCGGAACAGGTGGGTAAGGTGGTGGATTGCTGCCGGACATACTGACGCCTCGTTTTGCTGGCGGAACGAATCGAACCGAATTTCTCATGGTACACGGAGTTGATACCAATGTCAGCAAGTTGCATTTCCATGTCGACAGAACCGTGCTTTAAGTGCGTTAATACAGAATCGCTTACATTGCTATTGCTGCCATGGCATGAGGGGATGAAGATATTCCACCACAACCAATATCGTGCGACGCAACAGGACGACCCAAACATGAGAGTTTTTCTTTGGATACTGGCAGCCTTTGGAATCGTTGGATGTGTTGATGAGCATATTTCGTCGGATTTCCATGTTCCAGCAGACAGACAATTACTTCCCAATGAAGTCAGCGATTCATCAGCACCGAATACAAGGATCCTGAGCGAAGAGGAAGTTGCTAAACTCTTGCAATTAATTCAGCAGAAGAAAAGCGACGAAATTGATGATCAAACAGCGAACACCTTGGTTCAGCAACTGCGTGATCAATTCCCCTACGAATCTCTTGAAGCGAGGCTGTCTCACCTCGTGCCACCAGAGCAGCGGCGGCCCTCGTTACCGCCGGGGCCTGCGGCAAGTGAGGAGCTAGACTCCTACGAGCGTGAAGGTTTTCACACACGATTGGCAAGGGAATTCTATCGTCCGGAATCTCTGCGTTTGCTTCATGAAGAAAGTGTCCGTGAATTTATTTCACGCGATGGAAACGGGCACATTCGGATGATCTCGCCTCCAAGTGCTATCCACCTCGACATGTTGGTCAACGCTGAGGGGCACACGTTTGATCCCATTGATGAAGAAGACCTCGCGTTGCCAATCGGAGAATCAACACCCATCGCCGAAGTGGACCATACTCCGCGCATCGGAATAGAGTCGCTACACAAAATCCACCGCAGAGCACACGATGCCTTCGTTAGGCCCTCTCGATCTGGCCACGCAAAATCACAGAGTGCCGTGGCTGGGTTTGTTCCTCATCGAATTACATCACGACTGAAAATCGATCCGTGGGATGATCGCCTTAGAGCCGTGCCTATTTGGGGACCAAATATGACGCAGGAGGAAATCGACGACACCAATCGAATTTACAAGGACTGGGGGAATCCAGCGAAAGACGCCGTTTGGCTGCTGGGTTCATTGCAGTTAATCAGCCTGCTAAAGGAAGGCTTGCCAATGGCATATGACAAGGATCAGCTTCCCGCGATGCAAGAACTTTCCGGGGTTTCAATGAGGGTTCTTGATCGTTTCGAAACGGAAAGTGTCGACCACCTGTACAATGGGGAGCAGCTTTGCATTGATGCGAAAGAGAACCAGATTCGCCTTGTTGGAGCCCTTAGAGCAACAAAAACCTGCCACACATGTCACGAGTCTCATCGCGGTGAACTTCTTGGTGCGTTCACCTACACGCTACGCCGGAATGCAAATCCGGAATAGCACAAAGAGTCGACGCAGGCCTCAGGTGCTTGTCTTCGCAATGTTGCTAATCGGTGGTTCTCAGTAAAACGTGCTGGTATTCAGAGTGTTTGCAATCCAGGGGCCTTTGTTGGTAGAGACACTATGAAGAGTATCGTCAGGGTTCTCATGACGTTTGCGGTTGCCGTTAGTTGCAGTTGCCTGCTGGCTCAATCGATGCCAGGCCGACACGCGACCAGTCAGCTCACGTTCAGGACTCTAAAGGATTCGAAGCGGTCCGATCGTAATGTGCCAATGAAGGTGCATCTGCCGGAAGGTCGTGGCCCGTTTCCTGTTGTCATTGTGTCGCACGGTGCCGGTGGCAACGTCGATTCGAATTTTGCTCAGGCCAACCACCTGGCAACTCACGGATATATCGTCGTTTGTGTCGAGCATGTTGGCAGCAACACGAAAAAGATGTTGTCGGGTGGATTCCGTGTTGGGCAGGCGATGGTTGACATGACACGCAATGCAGAAGAAGTGCTGGGCAGGCCGCGAGATATTCACTTTGCGATCGACCAAATGGAAAAATGGAACCGCACTCATTCCAAACTAAAAGGCAGGTTCGACCATCGGCGAATCGGTATGATGGGGCATTCTTTTGGAGCGTTCACGACATTGACTGTCAGTGGCGCTCGCCCCGCGCTGGACTGGTTGAAACCGCAAGTCGGTTCGGGCAAAGGTCTGGGACCGGATTTGTCCGACAAACGCGTCGTTTGCGCCGTCGCGTTGTCTCCGCAGGGGCCGGGCGAACCTTTCTTTTTGCCGACGAGCTACAGTTCGATCCGAGTGCCTTTGCTTGGCATCACTGGCAGCCGTGACAAGCAGCAAGGCGCCGAACCCATTCATCGTAAGAACAGTTTTCAGTACTGGCCGAAGCGCGATCGGTATCTGCTGTGGATCAATAACGCCAACCATTTGCAGTTTTCCGATTCGACCGGCAGCAAACTGAAACGCAGCAAACTCACTGACAAGCTTGGACAGCGGCGAGAAGATGTTCAGAAGGTTTCTCGTGCCGCCACGCTGATGTTCTTTGACCGATATCTCAAGAAAACGTCCGGCGCTGATCTGGATGCAGCAGAGCTAAAGAAGCACATCGGCGGGATCGTTGACGGGATTGAACTGCTGTCGAAGTGATTGTGCTTTTGCGACGTAGCGTAACGCGCAGTATTGCCCTGGGAGATCTGCCAGGGAAACGTCGCAGAGCTCGCCATGAGCTTCGGCTGCCTGCTGGCTGCAACGTAGGCGTGCCGATATATTGCCGTTACCAAATCTTTCAGCAGTTCCCTGCCCGGACGACCTTCACATGCAACATGTAAAACTCTGCCGCCGTTTAGCAACATGGCTGTCCGCTGTTTTCTGTCTTGGTTGCTGCTTCGAAAATGCCGCGGTTGCTCAAGAGCAGCCACACCCCGCCGCAAAGCACACAAACCGCCTCGCAAAAGAAACCAGCCCGTATCTGCTGATGCACGCTCACAATCCTGTGGACTGGTATCCGTGGGGACCGGAAGCACTCAGCAAGGCGAAAAAGGAAAACAAAATCATTTTTCTATCCGTCGGCTATTCCAGTTGCCATTGGTGCCATGTGATGGAGCGAGAATCATTCCTTGACGAAGAAATTGCAAAGGTGATGAACGAGAATTTCATCTGCATCAAAGTCGACAGTGAAGAACGCCCGGACGTTGACTCCATCTACATGATGTCACTGAACGTGTTTCATCAGCTCAGCGGCTCAAACGCAGGCGGCGGCTGGCCGTTGTCGATGTTCCTGACTCCCGACGGAAAACCTTTTTTCGGAGGTACGTACTTTCCAGCGCGTGACGGTGACCGCGAAGGCGCGACGGGTTTTCTAACAATCATCAATCGAGTGCGAGACTTCTGGGAAAAGCAACCGGACGCCATTCTGCAGAATTCGGTCGCCATCACTGACGCCACAAGGACCACGTTAGAAGGGCAGCGGCCTGATCCGCTGATGAAAATCGACAGCAAGCTGGTCGATGATGCGTTGGCCGCGCTCGCCGAACAGTACGACCCTGAATTCGGCGGCTTCGGTTTCCGTGTGAATAACCCACGGCAGCCAAAGTTTCCTGAACCGTCGAATCTGATGTTTCTGGTCGAACACATCAGGATTACAAAAGACGAACACGCCAAACAGATGCTGCTGGGAACGCTCGACCGCATGGCAATGGGCGGTATGCGAGATCACCTGGGCGGCGGTTTTCATCGTTACAGCGTTGATCGATTCTGGAGAATTCCGCACTTCGAAAAGATGCTGTACGACAACGCTCAACTGGCGACGGTGTACGCAGAGGCATGGACGATGACAGGACGCACCGCTTACCGTCGAGTGGTCGATGAAATGCTGGAATTTGTTCTTCGCGAAATGACAACAAAAAACGGCGCGTTCTTTGCCGCCATCGACGCTGATTCTGAAGGCGAAGAGGGGAAGTTTTATCGATGGGAAAAACAACAGGTTGAGTCTTTGTTGACGAAAGACGAATACACACTGTTTGCGTCCGTCTACGGCCTCGACGCGCCACCGAATTTTGAAG
>CAYZYB010000534.1:0-4363 GCA_964481505.1 uncultured Planctomycetaceae bacterium
CCCCTCTCCCCCGCATTCGAGCCGAACTCAATGGCACATCGCTCGCGGGGGAGAGGGGAGCGTCAGCGCGACGCCGGGTGGTCGCGTCCATTTGATACAGCTCGACGCGATACCGTTTCTCGAGTTGTTCAAGTAAACCTTGACCACTGCCAGCGGCATTCGCCAGAAGCTCGTCCGCAACCTGTCGGCGTGTTCGATCATCGTCTGGTGCGACTCGCGCTGACAGGTCCATTGATGCCGATGTGTCCATCACGACGGCCACCGTTCGTTCTTCGCGTTTTTCTTCTTCCTGCGATCTGGTGGGCTGCAGTAGCAGTATCGCCAGCAGTCCGATCGCGGCCATTCGAGGCAACGGCATCAGAAACGTCATGTTCAGCCCGCGTCGTCGAGTTCGCTTGTCAGAAAATTGTTCCCCCGAATAGCACCAAAAGACAACTTCGGACACGATCGCTGCAACCAGGCTGATGCCCCAGATCGGGAAGAACACGGTTGTTCCGATCAGAGCGTCAGTAACACGCAACAGCATCAACCAGATGGTGAACGCAGCACCAACACGAAGCAGCATCAACGCACCACGCGCGGCGGTGTTGGAGAAAACGCGGTGGAGCCATGCCGTGATCAGCCAGGCTGTCAGTCCGATCAGGCACCAGAATACGGCGGTTGTGTCGATCACGGATTCGAATGAATTCATTCTGCACCTCCGCTCACTACGGCGACTGCCTTATCACTTGAACGGGGTGTGCTTTCTTTTGACCGATCGCTGAAACGGGTGGCCGGGGTTGGAGCGAGGAACGAGCGAAACCCCGGGGCTTCCTTCACTGGCCCCTGTGAAGGTTTATTCGCACCACCGGGGTTTCCTTCGCTGCGCTCAGTCCAACCCCGGCCACCCTTCGCTAGTGGAGCCGATCCGGCAACCGCGCGGCGTCTGCGGATCCACGCGGCCAGCAATGATTCGACCGCGATCAGGCACAGTACAGCGAACAGCAAATGCGGGGAAATTTCCTGTTCCGCCAGTTCGGCGACTCCAGCGATTCGCAACTGCTCCGCGTTCTCCAGCCATTGAATGTCATGGGTTGCTTGCAGGGCGTTGAGCTTCTCTTCCGATACGACCGCGAGATCCGATTCGTGAACATCTCGGGCCACAGTGAAGGCCTGCGACTGCCCTTGTGTCTTTGGCAAATTCAGAGTGTAAACGCCCGGCCTTCCAGCCGGACTGACTTGAGCTAGGTTGTCCAGCGAACGTTGCACGACGTTCACAGTTTGCTCTTCACCCGCGGGATCGATCAGCCGCAGCGAATCAACACCGACATCTGCCAACTGATCGAACGTCACCGGTACCGATAACTCAACAGCCGGTTCAAAATTGGAATCGTCTCGCTGGCAATCGGCCAGATAATAGCTCCAAAGGTGCATCAAAACCGGAAAGCAGACTCGCTGCGGCAGGTTGCATTCCAGTTGGCCGAGAGCCACAGTTTGCAGCAGCACGCGTCCCTGTCCAACGGCGTGCTCAATAAACAGCGGATCGCCATTCGTGAGCTTCATGCCCGCGACCGAAGCGTCATTCAAAGTCGCTTTGCGATAGCCGGAAACCACAACTTCTGTCAGATCGTGTTCGCCCGTCTTGATCAGATCACCGACGAAACTGGACCCGATCGCCTGCAAGTCGATGCTCGTTTGTCCTGCATTCGCTTCATCATCCTGCGCGCTGGCGTGCTGATAGTCCATCAGCGTCGCTGGTAACAAAGCGGTCTGTGAATTTTCGGTCTTCCAGTCGTTGTAGAATGTTGTGTTCGCCTGTTGATCGGGAATGACCCACAGGCCGCCTCCTTCCACGACATATTTCGAAAGCTGTGCTGCGATGTCGTCCGGTAGCTGAGGCACTTCGCTGAGAACAACGATGTCGTAGTCGTTCAGAGATTCCATCACGCCCAGTTCTGGAACCACGACGGACTCAACGCGAACTGGCCGATTGGCAGCAGCCTTTTCCTGATCAACCGCTGTCCGGCTGATCGGGTCCAGCGACAACTGCAGAAACGTCGCCGATTGATCACCTGGCCTGGCGAATGCATTGCCGTTGACCAGCAACACGGAAACGAATGGCACGACGGCAACCACCGTGTCGTACTGGTTGTCGTCCATCATTGCGTCCGCGAACTTGGTCTGCGTTGTGACGACGTGCTGCCCGGCCGTTTCAAATGTGTACGGAAATCGAAGCGTGGTTGTTGTTGCTGGGGGAAGTACGTTAACGGTTTTGACCGTCACGGGCTGCCCATCAATCGAAAGCTGAACATCGATGTTCGCGACAGCCGCGTCGCCATGGTTCTGCACTTCGGCTTCAATAAACAAAGACTGGCCGACGGCAGGAACCGGAGTTCCCAGTCGTGTGCTGGCAACAGACACGTTCACCATGTTGTCTGGAAGATTGGCAAGATGAACCGCGAGGTGCACAGGACCGTCGTCCGCCGTCTCGTCTTCGGCATTGTCTTCGGGTGTGCTGACGGCCACATCGCCATCGACGAGGGGCTGAAGTGACCGCGATTCTTCGAATGACTCCCACGTTTTCAACTGGTTGTCCGTGAACAACACAATCTGCTTGCGAGAATTTGGGCCCCGCTTTGCCAGTTCAACGGCTCGGTCGATGGCTTCACTTGTGTTCGCGCCACCGCCGATCGGTTGCTGTTCGGCCAGTAACTTGCGTGCGGCGGGAAGGTCGCGAAGTGGCGAACCTTCCATCGTCTCAATCACAGGTCCGCAACGAATAATGCTCACCGTCGATGAGCCCGACAGCTGATCAACCAGCAACAAAGCCTCATCGACGGCATCTGCAAACTTCGATTGCAGGCCGGCGTTTTCTTGCTGCTCTTCGATTAACATCGACGACGATTCATCGAGCACAATAACAAGATCACAGTTTTCTGTGGGAGACGAAAAGTCTTCCGGGTCAAGCTGCAGCGTCGCCGCCGCACCGCACAGTAAAACGACTGCCGCAACAAAGCCGGCAATGCGAGTGCGAAGCGACAGAGACCGAATCGCGGCAGCCGTTAACCCGATCAGTCCTGCCGTCATCAGCACAAACGACGACGCAACTCGCAGACCACTGCCGACCGGTAACAGCGGCTGCGCCATCGCCAGCACAAACAACAGAACTACAAGACAGCGAACAAACAGCAGCAACAGATTCTCCAACGACAGGCCGCGACGCCGACTGGCCATCGTGTTCTGCAGAAACTGCATCGCCGGCCACTCGATCACTTTCGCCTTACGTTTTCGGTTCAGGTGAATGATGATTGGCACCAGTAATGCGCTGGTCGCAAACAAAGCCGAAGCGTTGAGAAGAGTCATCTTGTTCCTCCCCAGCGATTGGCAAAGTACCGCCGCAGCACGACTTCATAAGCTTCACTTGTGTTGAACAGCGTGTACTCGACAGGTACTTGGCTGCACACGCTTTTCAGTTCCGCCAAGTACTCTGCCAGCTGTTCTTGATACTGTCGCCGGATACTCGCCGGATCAACGTCAAGATCTCCGCATGCCCCTTCGATATCCTTGAACTGCGCTGCATCAGTGTAAGGAAAGCTCAGTTCTTCCTCCGACAGTGTGTGAAACAGCGAAATCTGGTGCCCGCGATGTTTCAGATGATGCAGCGCATCGGCGAGGGGGGCAATTTCTGAAAGCCAGTCGCTGATGAGGAACACGATGCCGCGTTTCGGAAGCCGTTCTGCGATCTCATGGATTGCCGCAGCCGGGTTGGATTGGCCGCTCGGCTGCCTTGCGTGTAATGACTGCAGAATCCTTCTCAACTGAGCCGGATTGCTGCGAGCGGGCAGCCAGTTTTTGATCGAGGCATTCATTTCAACCAGCCCGACGGCATCTCCATGTTTCAGAAAGATGCTCGCCAATAAAGCCGCTACGTGGCAGGAATAATCAAACCTTGATTGGTCTCGGCTGGCGTAGCTTCCTTGAAATTTCATGGACGCGGACGTGTCCAGAACAATCGTGACCTGCAGATTGGTCTCTTCCACGTACTGCTTGACGTAGTAACGATCCATCTTGCCGAAGACACGCCAATCAAGATCACTCGGGTCGTCGCCCGGACTGTATTCACGATGTTCCGCGAACTCCGTCGAAGTCCCCAGCCGCTGACTGCGGTGCTCTCCAGACTTGAACCCGGACACCATCGCTCGAGGATTAAACTTCGTCCGCGCAAACTGAGCCTGGATTTCAGGTGGCAGCAATCGCATGTATGGCGGGGTTTCGAGTTTCATGGAAGACTTTGGCTGAGCAGGTTTGCACTTTCGGAACGGCTTTGATTGATTAGAGATCGGCTGGAACTTCGCTTCGCCCGGTCCGGCCTATAAGTCTGAGT
>CAYZYB010000535.1:0-4357 GCA_964481505.1 uncultured Planctomycetaceae bacterium
GTCCATCGCTCCTTCACTGTTTCCTGCTCCAACAACGGTGTGGAGTTCGTCGATGAACATGATGATCCGGCCATCACTGTTCTGGACTTCCTTCAACACGGCTTTGAGTCGATCTTCGAATTCTCCACGGTATTTGGCACCGGCAACGAGAGCTCCCAGGTCCAGCGCAAAGACGCGTTTGTCTTTGAGGTTTTGCGGAACATCCCCGAGCACAATGCGGTGAGCAAGTCCTTCGACGATCGCGGTCTTGCCGACGCCGGGTTCGCCGATCAGCACGGGATTGTTTTTGCGACGACGCGACAGCACCTGCACAACGCGACGGATTTCTGTATCACGGCCGATCACCGGATCGATCTTTCCGGCTCGCGCGGCTTCTACGAGATCGATGCCGTACTTTTCGAGTACCTGGTATTTTTCTTCCGGATTCTGATCTGTCACCGATTGTCCTCCGCGAACGTCCTTGAGTGCTTCCAGAATGTCGCCTTCGCTGATCGCGTTCAGATCGAGCAGACGTTTGGCCTGGTCGTCCACCTGCGTCAGCGCCAGAAGCAGATGTTCTGTCGACGTAAATTCATCGCCCATCGCGCGAGACTGTTTTTCTGCGGCGTTGAGGACTTTGACGGCTTCCGGACCAGCACCGACGGGTTCGTCGCCGGACGATTGAGGCAATCGTTCTAACTCACCATCGACCATCGACGTGAGTTGGCCGACGTTGACACCGATGCGCTGCAGCAGCGGCTTCATGATTCCCTGTTCTTCGTCCAGCAGCGCTTTCAGCAGATGCAGTGGCCGCAGGAAACGCTGACTACTGTTTTCCGCCAGTTCCTGAGCGTGTCGGATGGCCTGGCTGGCTTTGACGGTGAGCTTTTCAGGATTGAATGCCATGATGTTGGCTCCGTTGGGATTTTGCTATCAGATCACGATTCGAAGGGTTGGCTCACCGCTAAAGAATGTGCCGTGTCCCGGCAGCGCGTAACGGTAGCGCATTAGAAAGGGTTGTGTTTGGGAGACGGGGCGCAGCGGCATTCGGCCGGTGAATCCGGCCAAATGCGCTGGTCGTTTTTGCGGACGTCCGGTGGGACCGGACCTACGAAGGACTACTCCTTCTTTTCGAAGTCCGCATCGATAATATCGTCGTCCGATGGACCACCAGCGGTGGCTCCGGCAGTTTCCCCTTCGCCACCTTCGGCTTCTGCCGCAGCCTGCATGTGCTGATACAGTGCCTGGCTGGCCTGTGCGAGTTCGCTGAGGGCTTCGGAAATGGCGTCGGCATCGTCGCCTTCCGCAGCCTTGTTCACTTTTTCACAGGACGCTGTGATGGCTTCTTTGGAAGCGTCGTCGAGTTTGTCTTCGTGTTCCTTCAGAGTTTTTTCTGTCTGATGAACAAGAGTGGACGCTTCGTTTTTGGCTTTTGCAAGTTCTTCCTTCTTCTTGTCTTCGTCGGCGTGAGCTTCGCCTTCCTTCTTCATGCGTTCGATCTCTTCATCAGACAATCCGCTGGACTGTTTGATCTGAACGCTGTGCTCTTTGCCGGTCGCTTTGTCCTTCGCTGACACGCTAAGGATACCATTCACATCGATGTCGAACTTAACTTCGATCTGTGGAACGCCGCGGGGGGCCGGAGGAAGATCGCTGAGGTCGAACTGGTCCAAAAGACGGTTGTCGGTTGCCATGCGACGTTCTCCCTGGAACACTCGCACCGTCACGGCAGGCTGATTGTCGGCTGCTGTGGAAAACGTCTCTGACTTTGTTGTCGGAATGGTTGTGTTGCGGTCGACCAGTGTGGTCATGATGCCGCCTTCTGTTTCAATTCCCAGAGACAGCGGGGTGACGTCCAGAAGGACAACATCCTTAACATCTCCTGAAATGATTCCGCCCTGAATCGCTGCACCCAGAGAGACAACTTCGTCGGGATTCACGCCCTGGTGAGGTTCTTTGCCGAAGATTTCCTTGACGAGTGCCTGGACCTTTGGGACGCGAGTCGAACCACCGACCAAAACGACTTCGGTGATGTCACCCGGCTTGAGCTTGGCGTCTTTCATTGCGTTTTCGACAGGTCCACGGCAGCGTTCCACCAGTGGATCGATCAGCTTTTCGAAATCGCCGCGAGAGATCGACATCTGCAGATGCTTGGCGCCGCTGGCGTCTGCTGTGATGAACGGCAGGTTGATGTCTGATGTTTGTCCGCTGGACAGTTCCTTCTTTGACTTTTCAGCCGCTTCACGCAATCGCTGAAGAGCCATGGGATCTTTTCGCAGATCGATGCCGTCGCTCTTCTCGAACTCCGCTGCAATGTGATCGATGAGAACTTCGTCGAAGTCGTCACCACCGAGGTGTGTGTCGCCGTTCGTGCTGAGTACTTCGACGAGTTCATCGCCGACTTCCAGAACCGAAACGTCGAAGGTCCCGCCACCAAGGTCAAAGACGACGATCTTTTCTTCCTGCTTCTTGTCCAGACCGTAAGCAAGTGCGGCAGCGGTCGGTTCGTTGATGATACGAGAGACTTCCAGACCGGCGATTTGACCGGCGTCTTTGGTCGCCTGCCGCTGGGCGTCGTTGAAGTACGCCGGAACAGTGATCACGGCTTTGTTGACGGTGTGCCCGAGATAACTTTCCGAAGCTTCTTTCAACTTGCGAAGCACGAGGGCTGAGATTTCAGGTGGCGTGTGTTCTTTGCCATTAACGTTTACTTTAACGTAGTCGGCGTCGGCGCCGATGACGTCGTAGGGAACGCCCTTTTCTTCAGACTGCACTTCGCTATGCCGACGCCCCATGAATCGTTTGATCGAATAGATCGTGTTTGTCGGGTTGGTGACGGCCTGGCGTTTTGCTGGATCGCCGACCAGTGTCTCGCCTTTGCTGGTGAACGCAATCACGCTGGGTGTTGTGCGACTGCCTTCCTGGTTGGCAATCACTTTCGGTTCACCACCTTCCATGACGGATACCACGGAGTTGGTCGTACCAAGGTCGATGCCGATAATCTTTTCACCTGCTGCCATGATTCTGAATCCTCTGCTTTGCAATCTATCTCAATTTAAGCCCGATCGAATGTCGGGCCTGACATGTTGTGTGTTGTTGGGGCGAACACGAACCTCGCGAAAGTCGTCGTCCTGCAACCTACGCTTACGAAGCGGAAATCACACGGAACACTCTGCGGCAGGTATCCGCCTGCAGCCACCGAATTGCATAACGCGCGCCAAAAGGTCTTTGAGAATCGTAAATTCATACATCAAAAGGACTTATGTGACCAGCGATTCTCGCGGCGCAAGGCAATTTCGCCAATCTGGCAGTGAGTGGGGAGCTGGAAGTCGTACTTCGAGGTGTCAATTTGGCACTACTGGGGCTGGTGTCAATTTGGCATTTTGTGCGTGTCATTGGGGCGATGAGGGTGAAAGTCAAAATCGTGGCCAGGTTTGATAGAAGCAGCAATCAGACTCCTTGAAATTGCAATTTCACGCTTGTACAAGCATTGAGCGGAGTGAACGTTTGAATCCCACCTTTTTCCGCCCTTCCCCCGCTGTTGGCGCTTTGCAGAAGACGCGTAAGTCAGCGAGACAATCTAACAAAGGACCGGGTGTTTTGATCCGGTTGACTGGCGAGGCTTACGATGGCAAAGAAGAAGGCAACAAAGAAGCCCACTAAGAAAAAAGCAGCCGCGAAGGCCGGGAAGAAGGCTGCGACGAAAAAGGCAGCTTCAAAGAAATCCGCAAGCAGCTCTTCTGCGAAACCCACAGCCAAGGGAACACCCGACCAACAGTTGGCGGCGATTGACGCGAAGATTGTTCAGTTGCTGAACGACCGAATTCAGGTTTACCAGGAAAAGATTGCAGCGGCAGAAATTCCTTCCACCGCTGTGTTCGATGTTCAGGATGACATCAGACTATGGGCTCGTCTGGAAGCAGCTAATTCCGGCCCGAGTACGACGGCCGAGGTGAAGTCGATCTTCCGGCCTCTACTGGGAGCTTGTCGACAACGTGTATGCAGCGACCGCGTTGCCTATCTTGGACCAGCTTACAGCTTCACTCACCTGGCGGCGATCAATCGTTTCGGCGAATCCGCAGACCTGGTTCCGGTGAGCACCATCGCCACGGTGTTTGAAGAAGTCAATCGCGGCCATGTCGACTACGGATTAGTGCCGATCGAAAACAGCACTGATGGTCGAATTGTTGACACGCTGGACATGTTTACGCGGTTGCCGCTGCGAATCTGTGGCGAAGTTCAGCTTCAGATTCATCACAACCTGCTGGCCCGAAGCGACCGCAGCGAAATCACGGAAATCTACAGCAAGCCGCAGGCTCTTTCGCAGTGTAGAGACTGGCTTGCGAAGAACATGTCGCACGCTCGCCTGATCGAAGTC
>CAYZYB010000536.1:0-4333 GCA_964481505.1 uncultured Planctomycetaceae bacterium
AGCTATGCTGCTCGCGGAAGCTCAGCAATTGGACGACAGCGGTACGGAGTTGCGGACGCAGCGAGCTTGTGCAGCACTCGGGGCGGCAGACCTGCGACAAAAGAACTTTGGCCGAGTCGTGTACACTGCGATGAATCTGCGCGAACCTGCGATGCGACCCAAGCTGCTGTTTCCGGTAATGATCGAGTCTGGCGAGGACGTTCCGGAGCAAGTGGCAATTTCTCTCATTCAACGGTACGGCGATGCCGACTTGGGATGCGTGGCCGTTGCTAAGTACATTCCAATTTTGATGCCACGATTTGAGTCCGACACCGAAGCCATATCGTGGATTCTCAATCTCCGCTCCAGAAGCATTCGCATTGCGGCCATGATTGGCTATGCGCGGTATCGAGTTGAACCAAAGATGTCAGGTCAAATTCAACCGAATCCGCCCGCTCTGATCGACGTGACCGATTCAAGAAGCCTGCTTGAGATTGCCGACTCGGAGGCGGCCCTCCTGCAAGTGCCAATGGATCGAGCGTGGGCACAACTTTGGATCGCTGCCTGTTGGCGCTCCCTCGACCAATCTGCGAGCTACGCCGGTGCTTTGACCAAATCCGATGAGGCTCTGGCTTTGGCATGGCGAAAACATTGGGACAGGATCGAAGGAAACGACCGCAGATCGCACTACCGCAACAACAGGGAACGTGATCACGAACTTGGTCGAATCATCGACTTCTATGCGACGTTGGCCGAGTTGCACGCTTATGTTCTCAAAGACCCACGCCGTGCGATCGAAAACGTCATCAATGCTGCCAGGGCATCTCAGCCATTGAATGACGGCAATGGCAGGCTGAAAATGCGGCTCTGGATGATCAACGAAGCAATTCACCGTGATTGTGGCCTCCCGCCGGGTACGCTCGAAAGTGTTTTCGTGCCACCAAACGACTACCACCGTTTGCTTCTGGCGTCACAGCTACAGGACTTGAGTTCGCTTGTGTCATATTTGAAACGAATTGAGACTCAGGGAATCGGTAAAGGCTACGAAGCCCCTGACTATCTGGCTCGCGCCTATGCAGAGTTGGCGATGTTATCGGCAAGGAAAGGCGACATCGAAACGTACAGGTCGGCCCGCAGAAAGTCTGCCGGAATTATCACATCAAAGGGATCGGTCGACTCCATCTTTCTTCCACTTCATGAAGCCGACTCGTATGCGGGCGAGTTTGCCTTGGCAATAAACCGCAAACGGAATCTTGGACCACTGACGCTGTATGGAACACCGGGGCGAACCTCCTCCGCACTTTGTGCACAGTTGAGCCTCGCCTCGCGTACCGCCGATGCGATCAACGAGTTGCCATCAACTTCGGAACCGCTCTACCGCCTGCAGGCAATGCACGCCATCGCGGCTGCTCGCTCAAAATCGACTCCCAGCGACCAACTCATTCGTTGGCAGAACGAGCAATCCGAAGAACTCGACCGCATTGCAATTCTTTGCGGCTTGGCTTGCAGGAAACCCATCCCGTAATTCACTCCGCTTCAATTTTGGCGGTGAATTCGTCGGTTTTGATTTGCTTGCATTGCCCGCACGTTTCGTGGTACGTCAGTTCAATGAACCACGTTTACCTTGGATGGGCCGACTCGGAAGGCTTGAAAGAATTTCAGCCTGAATCTGAGCAGACTCTCGAAAAATTGATACGACGCACACAGGACCAAAACCGTTGTGTGGCGGTTTGGTCGGTCATTGACTCGACCGTATTGTCCGCCGTCAACACGTTGCTTGCCGCAGCGGATCATCAGGCTGCATGGCGTTTCCTGCAAACCCATGCGACTCACATCGGTCGCGTCTTGTAAACCGCAAGTCTGACTCGGATTTCCGAAGCGTGACACAATCAGCTTGTCGTGATACTTCTCGTCGCGAACTCGTTCTCTTACTTCCAAGTTGCAGTAGAAGCCCCTGCGAACCTTCGCCAGCAGTATTCGTGTTGCTGATGGAGGTTGGTGGTCAAGGAGGTTCTCGCTCAGTCGTGTCTGGATGGACGTTGAAAGAAAAACGTGCGTCATTGGCAGAACTGTGCTACTGCGTTTGAAGCGTGTTGGTGTCAACGCGCATTTGGTAACCCTTAACTTGGGAGTAATTTCTATGACTCAGGACAAAGCTCGCCCCGTGCATGAAATCCGACTGGGACGCATTCGCGCCGCAGTTTGGGAGAATGCCACACAAAACGGAACTCGTCACAACGTCACCGTTTCGCGTCTCTACAAAGACGGCGATAAATGGAAGGACTCGTCGTCATTCGGCCGCGAAGACCTGCCACTCGTGATGAAGGTGCTGGACATCGCTCACACCTGGATCTACGAGCATCCGGCAGCGAGAGACGAAAACAACGGTTCAGACGGCGAATAATAGCCCGGCGTGACCGTGATCTGAAACCGCGAAGTTGGTTGGTTTATTCGGTTGATGACCGCCAGCTTCGCACGAACTGAACTTGTGGATTTTCTGAGGCATGGCTCGAATCAGAGTAACTGTTTTTTTGCTGGACTTCCGATGATGGCGGTGGAATGCGGTTGATTTGGAACGCTTGACCGCAAAGCGAGAACCTTGCTCAGAATAAAACGTCGAGAGAAAACAGGACGGTGCAGCCAACTGAAACAATCGACGTGCACCGTCCCTCCAGAGTGGAGTTACTCCGACCCTTCGACTCGGCTATTCCTTGGCTAGGTTGCTTCCCAGCAGAGCCTGCCTCCGCTTCACCGAGTGAAACCAGTTTGCCATCACTTTCAAAGCGGCGCAACAGCAGGCCCCACCGGTACCAGGCCGCGGCTGAAAGCCGTGTGACTGTTGACCGCCGCTTATTTTGCTGGACGAAGTCTGCCCGCTTGTGGCAACTTTGAGGAAGCTGGCTTCAACAACTAGCCTCATTTCGCTTCGAGTAGAACGTCTTACCCACTGCTTTGCCTGTGTCGATCCGACACAACGAAGCTGGTGGCGTGCATATCAAGGTTTTGCCTCATAAATGCCCCGTCATCGGCTTCTTTGATTGTACCACGGCATTCAAGGTCCGCTTTCGCCTGTGGCGATGCGCTGCTGCTTGGCCAGCGTCCAAGACTCCACCTTGAATTGCCGTGTCGTGCTGCTTTCAGCCGCCGACGGGCCGTCTACCCACTTAATCCAGAAGCATGACAGTCGGCATACTTCTGAAGGAGACGAAAAATGAACCGAGAAGAAGCACTGAAGAAAAGCGACGACGCACTGAAGGAACTGGCGAATGCGTTGCAGGAAGGAAAAAGCGAAACGCTGATCAAGTATCTGGACACGCTTTCCAGATTCCACAACTACTCCTTCGGCAACTGTATGTTGATCGCCCTGCAGATGCCCGACGCGAGTCATGTTGCTGGATTCCAACGCTGGAAGTCGATGGGGCGGTACGTGAAGAAAGACGAAAAAGGAATCGGCATCATCGCACCGCTGGCCTATCGAAAGAAGAAGAACGACGAACAGTCTGAAGATGGCAGGGAGCCGGGTGAACGACCTTCATCGACACTACGCGGCTTTCGCGTTGTTCACGTCTTTGATGTCTCTCAGACTGATGGTGATGATTTACCGGTATTTGCGAAGCTCAGTGGCGATCCCGGCGACAAACTCGAACAGCTGGAATCTCTCATCCGGGCGAAAGGAATCGTATTCGATTTCGTTGACACTCTCGGTGGAGCAGATGGCGTGTCGGAAGGTGGTGCAATCAAGGTCGTCGAGTCACTGCCAGTCGCCCAGAAATTCTCGACCATGTGCCACGAACTCGCCCACGAAATGCTTCATCGCGGCGATCGAAGGTCTCAAACGACGAAAGTCATCCGAGAGACCGAGGCCGAAGCAGTGGCTTACACAGTGTGCCGCTCTTTGGGACTGGACTGTTCGACTCATGCGTCCGATTACATCCAGATTTGGAATGGCGACGCTCAAGTTCTGATGCAGTCACTGGAAATGGTTCGAAACGTTGCCACGGAGATCATCGCTTCACTGGAAGACGAAGTGAGAGTCACTGAGCAGGTAAGTAGTGTCGCATAGATCAGGTTCGACTGTCCTGCAATTCAGATCGACAACCCGAAAAGGTTCTGGACCAACGCACGCCTCCGGAACCTCAATCCGTCCGAGGTCCGCAAGAGCAAGTCTCACAGAAGTGACAGATGCCCCCATACGTGATAACCGTTTGGATGTTGCTCACTTCATCCCCAATCTGTGTAGAAGAATATCGGTCTTTTGACTCGGGAATCTGTTTCGGATTCATGAGGCCGGTGGTCTTGAAAAGGTTCTTGATCTCTCCTCACCAGGCGGCAACGACATCAGATCCTCTGACTG
>CAYZYB010000537.1:0-4331 GCA_964481505.1 uncultured Planctomycetaceae bacterium
CATCCTGCTTTACGGTTGTGATTTGGCTGGCAGCGAAGAAGGTGAATCCTTCATCGAACAATTCTCGACTGCGACAGGAGCTGATGTCGCGGCGTCTGATGACGTGACAGGCCACAGTTCTCATGGAGGCGACTGGGATCTGGAGTTACAGGTTGGAGAGGTCGAAACGTCAGGGCTGGTTGCAACTTCGTGGATGGGTGAACTGGGCGGCGCTGATCCCGTGGCGACGGTCGATTTGCCACCGGAAGAGATGATCAATGAATCGTTTGATTTCACCGTCACGTTTGACAATGCAGCTGGGGATCCCAGTGCGGTGGGCTATTCGCCGTACATCGACTTGTCCGTTCCGGATGGCCTGAATCTGAACAGTGCCAACTATCTGGGAAGCCCGGTTAATCTGTTGTTCATCGGAGAATTTGACGGGAGCGGTAATCTGGTCGATGCGGCAGGCGACCCTCTTCTGCACCCGGAAACAGGAGCACCGGTCACTGGCACAGCGGGCGAGAACTTTTATGTGCTGACTCTCCCCTTCGGTAGCTTTGTTCCCGATCAACCCAACGCGGAGATCACCATCAACGCGGCAACCAGCGCGGCGGACGGGGCCGTCGTTGGAGTTCCAATCGAAATTGATGCGACTGGTGGATTTGCGCTGGGCTGTGATCCACTGGACAATCCGGGGACAGATGCCCCGATCGTCGGTGCCACACATACCGACGCGGTTACGCCTCAGGTCATCAACCTGATCAAGACCTACAACGCGGCGGACGGGATCGAATCTGCCACAGGCCCAAACTATCCCGTGACATACTCGTTAGTTGTAGACATCGCTAACGGCGAGACGGTCACCAACCTTGACATTGAAGACTTTCTGCCGTCTTCGTTTGTCTACGTCGATGGTTCCATAAGTATCGATACGTCGAACTCAGGTGGCGTCACGGGTCAGTCCATTACAGATGTTCCTGTTCACAGTTCGCCGCAGTCGGCTCCGGACAATAATTTCCTGATCGAATTTGGATCGATCACAGGTACGACTTCCGACGCAGACGTTGTGATTGAGTACACAATCTGGATTAGCGAAACCGACGCCAGCGGGGCGCCCGTTATTAACCCAGCGAGTGGCGCGGATACAGATGCAATCAATGATTCCAGCGTCGTCGGAACTTATGGCGCTCTATCCGTCGGTGACGATGACATGTTCACCAACTTGTCGATTGACCAGTCTGCTTTGGCGACCCAGAAGGACGTGGCGATTGTCAATGACGTCGGAATCCCACCCGGTACTCCACCCGGCACACCGGCAGTGCCGACACCTGGTGACACTTTGGAATGGACGATTGACGTCCAGATATCAGACTTTTTCCAATTCAACAACCTGATTGTCGAAGATACTTTCAGTGACGGTCAACTGTTCGACAACACCTTCACACCGACATGGACGATCGTCGAACAGGGTGCCGTGTCGACTGGAGACTTCACTGGTAACTTTACGACAAACTTCAACGCAACTGTCGGGACAACGGATCTTGTCTTTGACGTCACTGCCGTTGAAAGCACTGACAATATTCTGACTGGCGACCTGTACAACGGCGATACTGCTCAAACAGGCGCAACGACCGTCCAGATCAAGTTCCGAACTGTCATTCAGGACACGTTTGTGGATCCTGATTCCGGCGATGCCAGCGTTGACATCGGGGACATCCTTTCGAATACCGCGACTTCAATCGGCACACAGCCGAATGGTGTCAATGTGACGGACCAGGGCGAAGCGTCGATTCAGATTGCGGGTCCAGCCATCACGAAAGAGCTGTATGCAATTGATGGCATTCTGTACGTGCCGGGTACAGAGATCATTGCTGGGCACACGACCACGTATCGCATTCGCCTGGACCTGCCAACGTCGGATGTGGAAAACCTGGTACTGACGGACTATCTTCCGTTACCATTTTACGACGCGACGGAAGTCACCATTTTCGATCCAACAGTTGGAGCCGCACCTCCTGCCGCGGGCACTGCGACTTATGGCCCGGACCATACGCTGGACACGGTCGTCCCCGGCTCCGGACCAGCGCTTCCGTTGTCGACAAACGCCATCGCGAACACTCTGGAATTCGACTTCGGTTCGTTCGACATCGACCCGAGTGCACCGTCCGTCATTGATCTTCTGTTTACCGTAACAGGAGAAGATGTCCTGATGGCCGACGGCCTGACTCTGCAGAATCAGGTGCAGGCGGAATACGGTTCCACCAACGGTGGCAACGTTTCATCAGCGGCGTTGGCGCCTGTTGTCGTGGCGGCTCCTGAATTGGTGCTAACGAAAGGCATTGTCTCAACGGACGCAGTTGCACCGACATTTGATGTTCCGACCGTCGGACCTGGCGGCGTGACATTCAATGCTCCGGGAACACCGGGCTTCACTGGCAGCTTTACGAGTGCCGATCTTGCAGCCGCTCCGATCGACAGCAATCTGATCGATGCCGACGCTGGCGACCTGGTCAAGTTTGCCATCACGATTGAAAACACGGGCGGAGCGGACGGATACGACCTGGTCATCACAGACACGGTTCCGCCTGAGTACATCACGACGGGAAGCCTGAATCTTCTGGTTCAGGATGGAGACGGCAATACCCTGTCCTACACAGGAGCCGCTGCGGATCTGTTTACGACCGGAATCACGATCGACGATCCTTCCTTTGCCACTGGAGCCATCAACAACGCAGACGATGCGTTGGCTGCTGGCGACGGAAGCAACATTATTGTTGTGACCTATGATCTGGAACTTGCGGTTGCGGTTGAGCCGGACCAGATCTATACGAACAGCGCGGAACTGGCACAATTCGGCGCGATCGATGGTGGTCGGGATCACACACTGGGAAGTTCAAATGCCGACTGGACAGACGACGCGACAGTCGAGACGCTGAACGTTGTCGGAGTGAAAACTCTTGAACTGACATCAGAAGCTGGCACAGGCACAGTTGGCGGAGTGGAACGTGTCACGATCGGTGAGATTCTCCGCTATCGACTTGCTGTTGAGATCCCGGAAGGCACGCTGACAGACTTCGAAATACGTGACCGTCTTCCTGAAGGTCTGCAGTATCTGGATGATGGATCAGCAACGGTCGCGTTTGTCGCAAATGGTGGCGGAATCGTCTCAAATGACATTTCAGGAGCCCTCAATCTTGGCTTAGGCGCCGCACCTCAGGTTGTCGGTAACGCACCGGTGGCTCCAACGTTTGCGGTCCCCGATGACAACGTTGGCAGAACGTCCAGCAACGGAGTGGACGACGACGCGTACGGCGACGGCATAGACGCCTTCTTTAAGTTTGGACAAATCGTCAACTCTGACAACGACAGTGACAAAGAGTACATCGTCGTTGAGTTTAACGCCGTCGTGTTGAATGAATCTGCGCCGCAGCAGGATCAGGGTGATACGATCACCAACAGATTCAACACGCGAATTGGAAACGTTGCTGAACACATTTCCGCTCCCGTGAGTGTGGAAGTTGCGGAGCCGCTGATTGACAACGTCAGCAAGACAATCGATATCCCCACTGGCGATGCTGGTGATGAAATTGAATACACCATCACGTTCAGTAATTCTGCCGACGTCGAACGTTCACCTGCGTACGACGTGCGTCTGCTGGACATTGTGCCATCGGACCTGACTGTTACTCCAGCGTCTATCTCCGTCGTCGTCGGTGGTGGAACAACACCGCCCATCGATGCGTCTGCCGGAAACACGATTGATCTGACTTTCGCAGAAATCCCAGTCGGCGGTACCGTAGAAGTTACGTTCAAAGCAACATTGGACGTAACCGTCCAACCCGATCAACTGATCACCAACAAGGGAACTGTCACCTATACAAGTTTGCCGGGGACAGGTACTCCGGACGGACAGCCGGGTAATGCGACGGGGTCGACAACGCCAACCGGTTCCGGCACGACAACCGGAGAACGAGACGGTAGCGGTGCGCCAGCGCACAATGACTTCATGGATATGGCAACGGTGGACCTTCGAGTTTCCTCGCCATTGATTTCAAAACGGCTGATTGACACCAGCATCAACAGCGCGACGAACGCCAGCGATCAAGCTGTGATTGGCGAAACGGCTCAGTACGAAGTCACGGTCACACTTCCGGAAGGGACGACCAATCACTCACAGGTTATTGACACCCTGGATGCGGGACTGACGTTCGTCAGCCTGGACAGCATCGTGACAACCGGCGGACTCACGTCCAATGGTGGCGGCACTGACCTGAACACTGTCGGCGACATCAACGTCTCTGTGATCCCCGACCCGGCAGATCCGAATGGTCAACAGGTCACGTTCGCTC
>CAYZYB010000538.1:0-4327 GCA_964481505.1 uncultured Planctomycetaceae bacterium
GCAGGCGAGCGCGTTCGATGCTGCTGGCTCCGATGAGCTGATAGTCGGCCCCCGCTGGATTCGTGAGTGGACCGAGCAGGTTGAAGATCGTGGGAACTCCAAGCGCCTTACGAATCGGCGCGGCGTGTTTCATCGCTCCGTGAACCAGTGGGGCGAAGCAGAAGGTGATGCCGATTTCGTCGAGACAACGACCGGACTGTTCGGGAGTTAACTGAATGTTGACGCCCAGAGCTTCCAGGACATCCGCCGAACCACTACTGCTGCTCACGCTGCGATTGCCATGCTTAGCAACATTGGCACCACAGGCCGCTGCGACGATGGCCGTCGCCGTGCTGATGTTGAACGTGTGCAGCTTGTCACCGCCGGTGCCGCAGGTGTCGAGCAGCGGTCGCCGTCGTGTGGCAATTCTGGCGGCGCGGTCGCGCATCGCCTGAGCCGCTCCGACCAGTTCAATGGCGGCCGGTCCTTTGCAGGCCATGGCCGTCAGCCACGCGGCCATGTCGATTTCGTCGCAGGCGCCATCCATCATTGCGCCAATGCATTGCTGGACAGCATCTGAAGAAAGATTCTGTCGAGCGACAAGTTGTTCCAGAGCGATTTTTAACGTTGGGTTCATGGGGAGGTTCTGTCGACGGACAATCTGGTAGGCGGTGTGCGTTTCTCAGGCATTGCGACACCGCTCCGAATGGATTTGCCTTGCCATTTCCCTGAATCATAGACCATTTCGCGTTTTTTGCACTCGTGCCTGTCTGGCGAATTTCAGGGCAGGTTGTTTTGACAGCCAGGGCCACACAGTTTTTCAGAGTCGAGCGTCTCTTCGAGTGGCTTAACCAGTTTTTTGTGGCCTGGGCGACTCGAAGATTCGTCCCACATCAAACAACTGTGCCTCAGGCTTTCGACGCAGACTGGGTTGCAGTTGCGTTCCTGGGAACGGAGAATCCGCTTTTAAACATGACGTAAACTTCGCTTCGAAAAAGGATGACGCCATCAAAGGGCCCATGCTGCAATACGAATTTCGGATCCTTCGCCAATGGAAGTGCCCTCAATGCTCGCGAACCGTTCGGACGCGTGGCGTGGTCGCGTCACGAACCTGCGGATGCAGCAAGCCTGAGACATTCATGGAACTGATCGACACGCCGCCGACGCCAGCGTTCGATGCGTCGGCCTTTACGACTTACGACAACGAAACAGATTCGACACCTACGGAGCAGGAACTTGTCGAAGAGCTCCCGGCGCACCTCATGCCACCCCCCATCGACACAGAAAACGTGAAGCCGACGTTTCGTCGCGGTACGGGATATCTGAGAGCGGAGACAGTTCCGGAGGAGACCGCAGACGCGGAACCGGTTGGTGAAGACTCCTTTGGAGCGGGGCTTGAGTCGGCAGAAAACGAAACGCCGACGGTCCCCGCAATGCGACAGACCGATGGTGTCGGTGAATCCGGGGACTCGACAGAATCGACTGGCGAAGCAGAGTCAGAATCGAGCGAACGTCAGGGAACCGGTCGCAAACGTCGGCGGCGCCGGAGACGAAAACCGCGCGGAGCCCGCGCGGCGGAGTCAGCCGAAACTGGTGCGGGAGATTCACTTTCCGACAATTCCAACAACCCCGGTGAAGCCGGTAAGTCATCTGAGTCACCGCCGCCTGTGTCCGAAGTTTCGGCGCCATCGAATGTGGCTCCCGATTCCGCGCCAGCAGGTGCAACGGAGGCTTCTCCGGAAGGCGAGTCTGCGGATGCGAAAGAACCTGGCGACAAAGAAGAATCCGGCACACCTCCCAAACGAAAACGACGGCGTCGACGGCGAAGAGGGAAGTAAATGGTGTGAATCGTGAGGTTTAACTTGCGGAGACTTCCGGATGGGGCGACAAAGGACGTTGGGGGACAGATTTCAGATTTCAACAACGTGGACGTCATCGCACGGCCCGTCAAGCTTCAGGCAGTTTTACGTTTCTCTATGAACACGCCGCTTAACAACGTACTTGCTCCCATTCGTTCGCGGATGAAACTCCGTTCGTCCGTACGGCTTGCCGGACTGGGAGCTGTCGTTGGTGGTGCGTGTCTAATTTTGTTTGAACTCCTCCGGCTTGCGTTCGGGGCTGAAGCTCATGTTGGTGTTTTGATCGCCGTTTTCGTGGTGTTTCCAACGGTTGGCTGGATCATTGGACAATTGCGTGAATGTACCTGGCCAGCTGTCGCTCGACTCATCGACACACACTACAACCTCAAAGATAGAACTTTAACAGCGTTGGAATTTTCTGAGGCACCGACGACAACAGTGTTTCAGGAGTTGCAGATTCACGACGCCCACCAGCATCTGGCCGACGTTGACCCCAAAGCCGTTGTGCCGATTTCGTCCCCGGCGCGATGGCAATGTGTCCCGCTGCTTTTGTTTTGCGGATTGCGTTTGCTGGTGACACCGACGGTTGGCAGCGAGCCTCCGCCTCTCATGCCCACGGTGGAACAATCAAAGGCTGTGATTGCTGACATTCAGGAAGAGATTGACGAGCTACAAACGCTTGCCGAGGAATCGGCGGCCGATGAATTGAAAGAACTCGTCGGGCGATTGAAACAGGACCTAAAAGAACTGAAGGTTCCGACGTTGACGGTGCGTGATTCGATGAAGACGGTGTCGGAGATGCAGAAAAAAATGCGAGACATGGTGAAAGAGATGGATGTCGCTGCGATGGACGCGCAATTAAGAAACGTGGGCGAAGCAATCGCGGGGGCCAACGCCTTCAAGCCCACTGCAAATGCGATCGGTGAGGGCGATCTCAAGAAAGCCGCAGCCGCTCTTGAAGAACTGACGGAAGAAGAGCTTAGTGCTGAAAAGATGAAGGCTGCGGAATCGCTCGCGACGGCTGAAAAATTGACGGAAGCTGCTGAAGATGCCAAATACGAAGGATTCGAAGAACTCAGTGAACAGCTTTCTGACCTATCCGAAGCGGTGAAGTCCGGCAAAGGAAATGCAGCACAGGAAAAGGCGAAGGAGCTCGCACAAACCATCAAACGGCAGAACGTTAGAAAACAGCTCAGCAATGTGTTGAAGAACAAAAGCGATCAGTTGGGACAGAGCAAAAAACAACTGGCGGTGCAGAGTCAATCGGAAGGCGATGGTTCGATGGCCGGTCGTGGTCAGAATCTGAAAAAGGGAAAGACCGACAAAGCTCAGAACGATATCGCCAGTCAGAAAGCCGGGGCGAAGTCGGCAGGAAATATTCACGGCCCAAAGACTCAACTGCAAAGTCAACGGCAGATGGCAGAACTGACGGGCGAATTGGGGGATGAAGGCGATTCCGAATCAGAGACCGAAACAACGACGGCACCGGATTCTCCACAGAAAGCGCAACGCAAGGCGCAGGAAGCCTTCAACAAATACCAGAAGATGTCCGACGCGGTGCTGGATTCCGAAGCCATTCCGCCGGGACACCGAGAAACAATTCGGCGGTACTTCGAATTAATCCGCCCGTCAGCCGCATACAGTGAAATTCGGTAGTGAGTGTGCTGTTTTCGCGGTGTTGACTCGGATTTGCTTATCGACGGCAATGCTGATGATCGCTCGTCATCATTGAGTTGTGGATGAAGCCGCGTCCGGCTTTCCGATGGCAAAACGCTGAGGGTTTCGTTTCCCGGATTCGTAAAGATTGCCTATTCGTCCCAGGGCGCGTCCGCTGGTTTTTTGGCGTCAAACTGCTACTCTTTGACATGTTGTACGGTGCCCTCAAAAACGCATTCAGCAGATTTTAGTGACTATCTTTACCAAGATCATCAACCGCGAAATTCCCGCGGATATCGTTTACGAAGACGACCAGTGTCTCGCATTTCGCGATGTCAGCCCGCAAGCGCCAACGCACGTGCTGTTGATTCCGAAGAAGCCTGTCGAATCGCTCGACCAATTTGCCGACGATGATGCTGCACTTGCAGGTCACCTGCTGATGACTGTTCCGAAAGTCGCAAAGGAACTGGGGCTCACCGAAGGCTACCGAACCGTGATCAACACGGGCGTCGAAGGTGGGCAGACCGTGTTTCATTTGCACATTCACATTCTGGCCGGTCGCAGTTTAGCGTGGCCGCCGGGATAACGATGCGCGTCACATCGCACGGGTGATGGCGCAGGGCGTTCTGTTGCCGCGGCGCCGGACACAAAAAATCAGTTCACAATTCTCCCACCTTACTCATTCAAATCACGGACCTTCCTTCCATGCGAATGCTCTCACCTCCTCTTCGACTGCTGCTAACCATCATCATCGCCTGCCAGGCGACCATCGCTTTCGGACAAGCTCCATCTCCCGGGATGGCGATGACTCAAGCCGCCACGCGGTTTATTGA
>CAYZYB010000539.1:0-4325 GCA_964481505.1 uncultured Planctomycetaceae bacterium
CTCGGTAGCTTCTGGGCGTACTATTCACTCTGGTTTCTACAAGCGGTCGAAAACAGCAAGGCCATTCTGGTCGAGCCAGTGCCTGACTTCATAAAGGCTGGAAAAAGAAACTTCGCTCTGAATAGCAAAGAAGGAACCTTCATTCACGCGGCTATTTCAAATGTCGCGGCACCGACACAGGAGATCGAATTATGGCCAGGCAAGACGGTCGCTGCACCTATAGAAACGGTGGACTCGATCGTTCAAAAAAACGATATCGAATCGCTAAGCATCCTACACGCAGATATTCAGGGGCATGAATTAAAGATGCTGAAAGGGGCCCAGCAAACTCTGCACGACAAACAAATCGAATGGATCTTTATTTCAACCCACTCGGAGAACATACACCAAGCCTGCCTGCAGGAGCTAAAACGCCATCGCTATTCGATTGTGGATCAGCATACACTTGGTGAGAGTTTTTCGGTAGACGGCTTGGTCGTGGCGTCAGCCCAACCGAAGGCGTTTGAGTCTAGAATCTCAAAGCGAAAGTCCTGGAACTCAGTGCGGGCAAAGACTCGGGCCAAAATCCGCGTAAATTTACTTGAAAAAGTAGGGCTTCGACCGCCGACCGAGTGATTTGCGGCAAACCACTTCCAACGCAATGCACTCATGAAAGCAGCCTGTTGTCCGTAAATTCGTCCAAGCGTACTCCGGAACTTGACGATATCCGCGGCGTGGCAATTCTTATGGTGCTCGTGCGGCACTATTACTCCGACAGTCCGGTCTGATGGGATTTCTGCGCTTCTATCTCGCCATTTGCGTCGTCTTCGTGCACGCCAATATTTTAACATGGTGGACCGTCCATGATGGCACTCAAGCTGTTCAGATATTCTTTATAATCTCCGGCTTCTACATGCAGATGATCAGCGGCAAATATGCGAATGCCAGGGCGTTTTGGCTAAGCAGAGCCCTACGGATATACATCCCGTACTTTGCTGCACTTTTTTTATCCCTCCTATGCGCCGCCGCACTCTGGAAGTTAGAAGGTGAACTTGGCCCGTGCTCCGGATTCGGGAGCGCGCCATTGACCCGCAATACTCTTTGCGGTCTGATTGCTGCAACCATCACGAATATTACGATCCTCGGTCAAGACTTGGCATTATTTGTGACGGCCGACGCCGGAGCGGGGTTCGGCTTCACTTATGACTTTCACGCGATTCCGTCTCCGTTACATCATTACATCCTAATCCCGCAGGCGTGGACGATCGGCTTGGAACTATATTTTTACGCGCTGGTTCCGTACCTCGCTACGAGATCAACGCGACTACTATGGTGTATCCTCGGCAGTTCTCTGACACTCCGTATCCTCGGATACTCACTTCTCAGCCTGACGAATGACCCTTGGCTTTACCGCTTTTTTCCATTCGAAATCTCTCTGTTTGTCGCAGGCATGCTCGTATGGCGCCACTCCGAATCTCGGCTGAGCAGATTTGAGATTAAATGGTCTACGACAAAGTATATTGCTTTCATTGCCACAGCCACTTTGCTGTTTTGGATCACAAGAAAGATCGTCTCCTTCGGTTTCCGATTCTTCTCCTATGAATTTTTAGTTCAAGTCAGCTATATAATGTGGCTAGTGTTGGTTCCGCTGTTATTCCAGATCACAAAGAAGCACCGCTTTGATCGGTTTCTAGGCGAGCTTTCTTATCCGATCTACTTGCTGCACATGGCTGTCATTCCATTTGCCGCAATGCTTTGCCGGCGCCAGCCATCTCTGAATTTCAGTCTCACTGCCACTGGACTGACGATCTTCCTCAGTGTTGTCTTCGTTGTATTTCTGATTCGCCCCCTAGATGCGATGCGTGCAAGGCTTCACAACATAACCAAAGTAGCAGCCGTCGATCCGTTCGTGGCCGAGACTAACCAACAGCCAGATTCGGAAGCACCTTGACCCCAGCACTTTCCATTCTTGTAACCGTCTATAATCGGCAGGAATTCCTCGCTGAGACACTGCAGAGCATCCTGAATTCGTCATTCCTGGATTTCGAACTCATAATTGTGGACGACTGCTCAACGGATGAGTCTCTGCAAATTGCCGAACACTTTGCAGCGAGCGACGATCGCATCTGCGTATCTCGCAATGAGAAAAACCTTGGCGACTATGAAAATCGCATGAAGGCGGCAGCACTGGCCAGTGGACGTTATCTTAAATACGTCGATTCCGATGACTTAATTTACCCCTACGCGCTCCAGATCATGGTCGACGCGATGAAACAGCATCCAGATGCAGCGGTGGGGCTGGCTCATTCCATGCCGGAAGACGACGAACCCTATCCGTGGAAGTTGTCTCCGGAAGACGCGTACGAAAAGCACTTTCTAAAACGCGGTTGCATGAGCTGCGGGCCCACGGGAGCGATCATTCGACGCGACATATTCGAACAGACCGGTGGCTTTCGCAAAGAGTGGGGTGTTCTGTCGGATTCAGATCTGTGGTACCGCATCGCAGCGAAGCATCCAATTCTTCTGCTTCCGCCGGGGCTGGTCTGGTGGCGACGCCATGACGGACAGGAATACACCAAGGATGGAGCAGCTATGGACTACCTGCGCCGAGGTTACGAACTGGATGTGCTGCACCTGTCCACAGATGTCTGTCCATTATCAGAAAAGAAACAGAAGGCCGCGATCGTCCGCAAACGGCAACACATGGCACGACATCTTGTCGCGTTAGCAACCAAAGGTCGTAGCCCAGGTTTGGCACTGCGTCTAAGAAAACAAATCAAACTGTCATGGGGTGAAATGGTG
This sequence comes from uncultured Planctomycetaceae bacterium, assembly GCA_964481505.1. GTDB lineage: Bacteria > Planctomycetota > Planctomycetia > Planctomycetales > Planctomycetaceae > Fuerstiella. The sequence goes on from CAYZYB010000539.1 coordinate 2,782, forward strand.
ACTGGTCTGCGAGGCTATCAATCGTGATGCTGAGAGTTCGAAACGTATGAGCCTGACTCCGACAGTATCTATCATAATGCCGGCCTATAACGCGGCTGACTATATCGAAGACGCCTTGCGTTCTGCGTTGTCGCAGACTCATCGTGAACTGGAGATCGTGGTCGTCGACGATGGCTCGACCGATAATACAGCAGAACTTGTCAAAGCGATTGATGATGTACGCATTCGTTATCTACATCAGCCGAATGCCGGACAATCGGCAGCGATCAATCACGGAGCAGAACTGTCGACAGGGCAGTACATCAAGATACTGGATGCCGACGACTGGATCTCGCCGCCGCACATCGCCGCTCAGGTAGCAGCACTCGATGACCACCCGAACTGCGTGGCGTCATGTCGCTGGGGATACTTCGTCAGCGACTTCCAACAACCTGCGGTCAACAGTGAATTCACCAACGCATCTTACGACGACCCACTGGAATGGATTATCGATACACTGACCAAAGATGAAGGCATGATGGGCGGTTGGATGTGGCTGATCCCCAGGCAGCTTTGGCAGCAGGCAGGCGGCTATGACACACGCCTAAGCCTGAATAATGATTTCCATTTTACGATCAACCTGTTGCTGCAGTGTTCTGGAATTCGGTATGCATCTGATGCGGTTTACAGCTATCGCCGAATTGCCGGTGGTTCACTTAGCAGCAGCGGAGGCCGCAAGGCAATGGAATCTGCATTCCTGACAACAGACCTGGGCACAAAGCTGATGCTGCAGCGCGAAGATTCGGAACGCGTCAAAAAGATATGTGCCAACCGCTTCCAGGAACGACTATTCGAACTCTATCCGGCGTTTCCTGACCTTGCGTCACAGGCACAGGACCGAATTCAATCCCTCGGCGGCAGCGATGTGCAGTTGCAGGGTGGGCGATTGATGAAGCTGCTTCGGCCCGTCATTGGCTGGAAAGGTGTTCGACAAATTCAGCAATGGATCTATCGCTGCGGATGGCAACAGATTCTGAAACGCAAAACTGACAAGCGATTGGCGAAATTCAACTAGCAATGTCTCACAGTATCGCCGTCATCGAACCTTCCGGACGCCTGTATGGCAGTGAATACTGCCTGCTGGATATCGTAGAAGGTTTGCCAAAACAAAACTTCGCCTGGCGCGTATTTCTTCCCGAGGGCCAGGGATTCGACGAACTGCTGAAGAAAATCGACATTCCATGCGAACACCTGATTCCGGCGACTCTGGGGCGCATGTCGGCATTCAAAAAAGTGTTCGTCTATCTCAGAGTGATGAACCGCCTGCGACAAATTCGTCCTGATCTGCTGTATATCAACCAGGCCGGTAGCCTGCGGGCCGGAGCCATGTATGCAAAGTGGCTGGGGTTGCCGGTAGTCTGCCAGGTGCAAACTCTGGAAGACGCCCGTTGGCTAAGCGGAAAAAAAGAGCTGCAGAATGTTGTCCACGCCTTCATTTGTAATTCGAAGTTTATCACTGATCAAACTGATGTAGACCCCCGAAAAAAATGCATGCTGTATCAGGG
>CAYZYB010000540.1:0-4323 GCA_964481505.1 uncultured Planctomycetaceae bacterium
CCCATACTGTGTGTGACAAAGATAATTGGGCGACTGCCGATCCCCTTGTTCACCATTCGTTCCAGGATCGAGTGCCCAAGATCGGCAAGTGGCATCGAATGTTCATTCCATGCTGAGATGGAGCTACCGTATCCCATTGTCCAAACGGCCAGCTGGGGAAATTCTTCAGCAATCCAGTCCGGCCAGAAGTTGGCCGGTAGTCCATCAGCAGCCCACGTCGTCTGTGACCCGCCCCCCAATCCATGAATAAAGATAACATCAGCGATCTGCGGGCGATCTTCAGCTAAAGATTCAAGAATGAGATCAACGCGATGAACGTCAGTAAGCGATCTGCGCATCCTCCGTCTCTTTCTGATTTCTGCCGTTTTTGTTTTGGAAGGGTTTTCAGGAGTACCTGTGTAGGTAAAAGACGCGACGTTTTCTTCTGTTGCGGCAATGGGCTTTTTGCCGTCAAGTTCGAATATTGCAATCGTGGACTTTCCGCTGCCTCTTAGCGCGAGGTGTGACGCTGCACGCGAAAATGCGGCCACTTGCCCTGTTCCGCGCGTGAACGAGCAGCATATCTCAGTTGTCGAATTGTCGGATAGCTTGAACCATTGGGCGACGCCTCGATCACCGACCGCAACGAATTCATCACTTCCGTTCCAGGTCACGCGACCAACTCGCTCGAATCCCGTCGAGACAATCGTCACTGGGGCGAATTCGTTTGTGTCATAAATTCGCACATCCGGCCCGTGACCGTGCAAAGCAACCAGCCCAGCGTCAGGATCAACTGCAACTCGTCGGCAAGAAAAATTTGGGCGGAATACATTGAGCCGCTCCATAAATGTATCGTCCCATAGATTTACTGTATTGTCGATAGATGACGAAAGCAGCCTTCCCTTTTGACCAACCGTAAAGCAATGACATGAAGTGACTTCCGCATTATGCGCCGAAACATGAACGAGTACCGCTTCTGATTCCCGTGACCAGAGTGATAACGTACCGTTTTTTGTTCCGCTCACCAGGGTTTTCGTGTCACGCCAGGTAAGGCAGGAGAAGGGCGAAAATCCATTAAAGCGACAAACGGCATTTCCGTTTCTTAAGTCCCAGATCAGAATCGCAGGGTCTTTACCAGCAGACGCCAGTGTTCCATCTGAACTCCATGCGAGCGCTGTTACTGAGCTAACGTGGCCTTCAAGCTTTTGACGCAGGTTTCCATTTCCTGCATTCCAAACGAATATTGTTCCTTTTCGAGTTCCTGTCGCAAGCAGTGTTCCGTCCGCTGACCATGCAAGGCTCTGAATGGTCTCTGCCCGGTTGTTTGAGAATTGTTTAAGTTTCCGGAATCTCATGTTATTCCAGATACACAAGAAGTCGCAGTCGTACAAGCCGCCAGTAAGAATCCTCACAACAGATACAACAGATTTCTGATTGACGAACCTCGATATTCTGCCGTGCCACTCGCGACACAAAGTGTCTTTCGCCGGAGACCTCAGATCTTCTATCGAGGCGACCAGAGTTCAATCACTACTCAACATGAAAACCTCGGAATGGCTCCCTCGACTTGTGAACACGGCCTAGCTGGTACATCAGCCCAGTTTCTGTCGTAACTAATGCGAGTCAGCGTCACATTGGTGGGGACCGGCCAAGGGGCCTGCGGTTCAGTTGTCATTGTTTGGGTGATTTTCATCGTTCCTACTTTCATGAGATTGGTTTTAGAATCTGCCCCGACTGAGCAGGACAAAAGGAGCCCTCTGTTAGACTTGTTTGCGCCAAGTCATAGCTGTTACAGAAAAATCGGAAGAATCCGCGAGCTGGACCTGGGCGCTATTTCACTACGGACTTAAGCGACAAATCCGGAACGTTGTTACCGGGTAATTTGCAGATTTTTCTACCGCTATCGCGAAACGAAAAAAAGGCCGCACGGAATCGCTTCCATGCGGCCTTTTGTATTCAGGCATTCCGGATACTGCGACGGACGAGACGCAGCGAGTCAGGCGAGAACCGAGTCACGCTTTAGCGTGCACTCATTCGTGGTTCGGGCCTACGCAAATTATTTGGAACCTCCGTCGGGGTAAATCCGGAACGCCTGATGTTTCAAAGCCGAAACTCTAAACGCTTCCGGCTAGCTACGATGATCGGCAGAAGACACCGTCCTCTGCACAGTTTTCGCCGACACACCACTCATGCCGAAGCCAAAGTGGTTGCCACAACAGAAGTTGCCACGATTATCGAAATTCCGCAATCCCCGGACAGATTCGCTCATGTGCGACTTTCCTTACACTCCGACACCGCAGTGGGGACTGACCTATGCCGTTGCACTTTTCCCGTCAGCCGTCACGCGAGTTCCAATGGTCTCGCCCGAAACCACTCGTCCGATGTTGCCGACCTTCTTGTAATTGAAGACCACGATTGGAAGTTTTTGTTCCATACAGTGGTGAAATGCCTGAGCGTCCATGACCTGCAGGTTCTGTTGAATCACTTCCTGGTACGAAATATCGGTGTAGCGAATCGCGTGCGGATTCTTGACGGGGTCGTCTGAATAAATGCCGTCGACCTTGGTGCCCTTCAGCACGACATCAGCGTCGATTTCACGAGCTCGCAAGGCTGCCGCTGTGTCTGTAGTGACGAACGGACTGCCGGTACCAGCGGCCAAAATCACAACGCGACCTTTTTCGAGGTGGCGAATGCAGCGGCGACGGATAAACGGTTCAGCAACGCCTTCCATACGAATCGCGCTTTGCACGCGAGTGGCGACGCCCGTGCTTTCCAGGGCGTCCTGCAGTGCAAGAGCGTTAATGACTGTTCCCAGCATGCCCATATAGTGAGCGGTTGAGGGAATGATCGAACTGCTGGCCTCAGAAAACTGTTTGCCGCGCAGAATATTTCCACCGCCGCAAACAATCGCCAGTTCAACGCCGGCTTCAACAACTTCTTTGATTTGAGCTGTGATACTGGCCAATTCAGCCATGCTGATTCCAGTTTCGCCTTCGCGGCAAAAGCTCTCACCGCTGAGCTTCAACAGGATTCGTTTGTAGACTGGGGTGATCTGGCTGTCAGCCATGGAATTGGGCTCCGTAATTATCAAACAGTTTGCAACTGAGTTTTTCGATTCAGGTGGTCTGAGGTTGCCACGCAGAAGCGTGACCTACGAAAACAGGCCGATCCACGTGGATCGGCCTGTGAGTCTTATAATCAATACCGTCTGCGACGACTATGCAACGCCAACCTGCCAACGGATAAATCCGGCGGCTTCCAGTCCTGCGTCTTCGAGTGCCTTTTGAACGGTCTTCTTGTCGTCTTTGGCGAATGGCTGATAAAGCAAAACGCCTTTTTCGTTATACCAGCGAGACAATTGCCCACCAACGATCTTTTCGATGATGTTCTCGGGCTTGCCGCTGGCTTTGGCTTCTTCTGTCAGGCGAGTTGTTTCTGCTGCGACTTCCGCGGCGTCAATGTCTGCGGAAAAACAGCATGATGGATTCAGAGCTGCAACATGCATCGCAACGTCTCGCAGAATGTCTGCGTCTTTTGCTTCGCCTTTTCCCTGAAACATCACGGCCGTTTTGTAGTCGTGATGAACGTAGCCGCCGACAGGACCCTTGACGCGAATGATACGGTTTACAACCGTCTTTTCACGGATCTTGTTTACGAAGTCTTCGTACATCGTCTGCAGAGTATCCGAACCGCCTTCCGGAGTCTGGCTCATCAACGCTTCCGGAGAATCAGCACCTGGTCCGTTCAGCAGAGTGTTTACGAGTGCCGTGCCGAGAACTTCCAGTGATTCACCGGTCGCAACAGGTGCCGATTCGCATTGAATCTCAACCATTGCGGCTTCAGAACCATCAGCAGTCGCTGCAAAGAAGATACGACCTTCTTCGGTCGCATTGTCTGCTCGCTTGTCCTGAATCTTCTTGAACTGTTCTTTCAGGATTTCCACGGCCTTTTCGGCGTCGCCGTCAGCGGCAACGAGTGCTTTCTTGCACTCCATCATTGGTAGGTCGGTACGTTCACGCAACGCTTTGACAGCAGCAGCTGTGATGTCTGCCATTTCACAATCTCCCGTAGTTTGGATAACCAGCACGCGCTGGTTAGTAGTTGAGCGACACAGTTGTCACTCAACCGAAGTGTGTTTGTTGAAGGACGTGTATTCAGCCTCAGACGGCAGCAAAGCTCTTCGAATTCGAAAAGCCGCCACCAACCGGACTCTCACGAGCCCGGCCAGGACTGTCTTGAACGACTAATGACAATGCCGAACTAGCTAATGTTCGGTACGGCTTTCGGCTCGCTGCCCGGATCCGCTTTTTTCGGCTCATTCGGACGCAGAGACTTGCCCTGCTT
>CAYZYB010000541.1:0-4309 GCA_964481505.1 uncultured Planctomycetaceae bacterium
ATCCTGTATTTCAGCAGCACATTCAGTCTCGCCTTTCACCGCAGGAAATCAGTGATCCGGCAACTGTGCCGCTGCCGCCATATTATCCGGACACGCCTGTCGTTCGGAAAACAATGGCTCGGTATTACGACTGCGTTTCCGTGATGGATCAGAACGTCAAACGCATTCTTGATCAGCTGGAAGATGACGGACTGGCCGACGACACGATTGTGTTCTTCTACTCGGACCACGGGTCCGGAATGCCGCGGCACAAACGTCTGCTGCTTGATTCCGGAATGCGTGTCGCTCTCATGGTTCGCTTTCCGGAAAAATACGAACACCTTGCTCCGGCAGCTCCCGGCAGCCGACTCGATCGGCTTGTCAGCTTCGTGGATTTTCCGGCGACCGTTTTGAATTTGACCGGTCAGCCCATTCCTCGCTACATGCAGGGGATTCCATTCCTCGGCCCGAATTCGGAAACGCAACGCACAACGGTGTATGGCACTCGAGATCGCGTTGACGAAGTGTTTGAGACTGCTCGGTCTGTGCGAGACAAACGGTATCTTTACGTCAGAAACTACATGCCTCACCTGTCGTACAATCAGCCAAGCGTATTTTCTGATCTTGGCGAAATCAGACAGGAGATTACTCAGGCAGCGAAGAATAACCTCACAGGCCTGACGGCCCCGCAACGCGCCTACGCCGGGCCGCGCAAGCCGGTCGAAGAATTTTACGACTGTGTTGCAGACCCGGACAACATCGTCAACCTGCTAGCCGGCGAAATGAATCCGGACCAGCAGTCGGCACTCGAACGTCTCCGTGCGGCGCATACTACAACTCGCGTTGAAATTCGGGACGTGGGAGTGCTGCCGGAATCATTGATGCGAGATTTCATTCGTAAACAAGGTGCTCCGATCCATGACATCATCATGGGGAAAGCTCAAGGAACTCCTGATCTCGATGCTGCCTGGACCGCGGCGGATATTGTCGGGACCGGAAATCGCGACGGCCTTGTCAGCCTGTTGAAAAGTGGCAATGCCGCAGAGCGATACTGGGCTCTTGTCGGTATGAGGGTCGACTTCGCGGACAACACTGTTCTGCAGGATTTGGCTTTAGACTTCCTTAACGATTCAGCGGTTGATGTTCGAGTTGAAGCTGCTTCATGGTTGGCCGAAACTTCTCAAGAGCATCGCAATCGCGCGTTGCAGCGTCTGATCGAAGACACGTCACATGATGATTGGTGGAGTGCTCTGCGCGCCTGTCGAGCGATCGAACTACTTGGACCGAAGGCGAAATCGCTGCTTCCGCAAATGAAGCAGCTTTACGCGAAGCATCGCAACCAACCTGGTGATCAGAGTTTCTTTCTGGCGTTTTCGTCGGGAGCGTTTCTTGAACAGTTCGGCGCTGAAACGACGGCCTGGAACTTTTCTCCCGGTGCGGTCGGCTTTTTAGCCAAACCTGGCAGGAAGAAAGCCACCGCTGGTGACGAAACAGGCTTCAAGCTGATTTTCGACGGCAAGAGTCTCGACACGTGGGACCACCGCGCGGATGCGTGGGAGGTTGTCGATGGTGCGATATCGTGTACCGGCAAAGAAAAGACTCGTAACTGGATCATCTGGCGCGGTGGAAGGCCTTCTGATTTCGTTCTCCGTCTTGAATTCAAATACGAAGCCGGCAATTCCGGTGTTCAGGTTCGCAGCGACGATCAGGGCGATCACCAGGTGTTCGGGTATCAGGTCGAGGTCGCTCCCCAAAGCAAGATGGGGCTGTGGCATCATTCGCTGTTGAGCAAAGAAGACCCAGCACGCAAGGCACGATTCTTAATGTCGACAGCGGGGCAGGAAGTAACGATCACCGCCGAAGGCGTAAAGTCTGTTAAGCAAGTTGCCGTCAAGGAAGAGATCGTCAAACACTTTCGCCAGGACGATTGGAACTCAATGGAGATCATCGCCAACGGAAACACTCTGACTCAGAAGATCAACGGCGTGGTTTTTTCAACTGTTGCTGATGATGACAGCCGATTGTCTCGCAGAACAGGAGTGATCGCTCTGCAGGATCACGGGAAAGGCTGCAAAGTTGCGTTTCGAAATATTCGCATCAAAGAAACATCCGGGGATGGAAAGTAACCGTGCTGCTAAGTTCCAGTGCGCACACAGCAGGCCGGATTGGAGTCGTTCGATTGCCGGAAACAGCCCCAAGCTGCCAGAGTTGAAGTGGCGGTGTATTCAAACGTAACCGATGTTCGCCGCGACGGAAACTCCGGGATGGGGCGTCGTGCAGGCTTCGAACTAAAGTCCTTCAAACAGGCGGCTGCCCACGCGAACCAGAGTGGCGCCTTCTTCGATCGCGACGACGAAATCGCCGCTCATGCCCATCGATAATTCTGTTAGAGAAACCTCAGCGGCTTTTGCGGCTGAAGTCGTTGTTAGTTTGTCACGCAGTTGAGCTAACCCGCGAAACGTGCTTCGCGCGTCTTCGGGTTCGGGGCTTGCGGGAGCCATTGTCATCAGACCGGCGAGTTCCACGTGTTTGTGATACGAAACAAAATCGTTCCAGCCAATGGAAAGTTCGTCGGGTGAAAAGCCGGACTTTGATTGTTCCCCCGAAACGTTCACCTGCAGCAAAACGCGTGGGCGAAGCCGCAGTTCTTCTGCTGTCTCCGCCACTCGTTTGAGCAATCGTGCCGAATCGACGGAATGAATCCACGCCGCGTGTTGCACGGCCAGCCTGGCTTTGTTGCGTTGCAACTGACCGATCAGATGCCATTCTGCATCCGGACTTTTTGTCTGTCGTTCGGCGAGTTGCTGTGGTCGATTTTCGCCGAAAACGGTGTGAGCTGTTTTAAGAGACTGCACCCATTCCCATTCCGCGTATTTGGTCACAGCGACAAGTCGCACGGAGGAAGGATCGCGCCCACAAGCTGCGCACGCGGCTTCTATGTCGGCCTGGACGTTCGCCAGGTTGCGTTGGATGACTGCGGCGTTCACGATTTCTCCGGCGGCCGGCCGCCATCGAGGTAATCCTGATACTCTTCCAGCTTTTGCCATTCCCCTGCGGCGGCCAGTCGAGCTTGTTCTGGCCAGGTTTCCGGATTGTGCATGCGAAAACGCGGTCCGGCCGCTTCGAGAATATTTTTCAGTCGCGGTGTGTCGGCTTCACTGAGTTGTACCCATGTCTGAATGCCATCGGCGCGAAACAGCTGTTCGATTTTCGGGCCGATGCCTTCAACGATTTTCAGGTCGTCCTTTTTGGGCAGTTTCTTCCCGCGATAGAGTGCCTTGAGAGGGTCTTCGACACCCGCGACGTCCTTTTGCGATTCTTGATCGCCACCTGCAGTTCGTTCCTTCGCCGTATCGGCCGTGTTGTCTGATTTCTCTGGCTTAGGTTTTGTCTGAGCCGACGCAGCTTCAGGGGAATTGTCTTCGGAGGAACTGTCGAATAGTTGTTGCTGAGTACCCGAGGCGGATTTTTGATCAACGTCGTCTGCATCTTTCGCAGGCGAAGCCGTCGAAGTTTCTGATTCCGCAGCAACGTCGTCAGCAGCGGCCTGTTGTTTTACCTGGTCGAAAATCGGCGAACCTGTATTCGATCCCGATTGGCCCGCGCTGCTTTCCGAGCTTTCGGCCTGTTTGCGAATCTGATCGAATTGAGTCGAAGTCGAACCGGAATCGGCTGATGGCATTGCGGCAGCTGGCGCAGAATTCGTGTTGTCAGCGGAAGGTTCGTCGGTTGAACGGGAAGCTGCCCTCGGCGAACCAGCGACGTTCGCTGCTGAGCCTTCGGAAGAGTCATTACCTGATGAATCCTGAGAAGTGGAGCTCAACAGCCCGGAAGCTGTCGCCGAAACAGCGTCACTCTTTTCGTTGCTATTGGAGTCTGTGCCGCTTGACGTGTCGTCGCTGAGCGGGCTGCCGGATTCTGCTGCATTGCCGACCGTTGCCTCGGCGCGACTGTCTGTCGCAGCAGTGTCCGAACTGGAGTCCGCCGATGCCTCTGGTGACGTGGTCTCTTTTGCTGCGGCTCCACCGTCAACACCAGTTGGGGATGCGGCACCAGCTGCCTGCGCCCGAATTTGATCCAGCGGGCTGCCGCTTGCTGTCGCTGCTTTCTTAGATCCAGCATCACCGCCATCGGTCGTTCCCGTTTTCGATGCTGAACCGGGTTCTGCGGATGACGCCGCACCGGTTTGTCCGGCGGCTGCCGCATCGCTGCCGGTCGCCGTTTCACTTCCAGCTGCCTGAGCCCGAATTTGATCTAGTGGGCTGCCGCTTGCTTTCGCTGCTTTCTTAGATCCAGCATCACCGCCATCGGTCGTTCCCGTTTTCGATGC
>CAYZYB010000542.1:0-4295 GCA_964481505.1 uncultured Planctomycetaceae bacterium
CTAAAACAAGCGGTTTCCAGCAAAAACACTGGTGAGATGTGGGTAACGACAAGGTTCCCACCGGCCGAATCAATGAACGAACAATGCGGCCGGTAGGAACCGGCCCTACCCGACTTCATTTTTTGAACGTGACAGGATTAAGATGATGCACAGGATGCTCTGCGACTTCCCTACTTCCATCCTGTCAATCCTGTTCATTCTGTCGCAATTGAAGCGAGTGAACCACAGCGACTACTTCAGGTCCAAACCGTAAACCTTCGCTGCGTTTTTCCAGAAGTATTTCTCCGACGCATCCTGCCCTTTTTCGGTGAAGTAGGTGTTCACCAGTTTGACGAAGCTGGCGTAGTTGCCGCTCTTTTTTGTGCATGGCCAGTTGCTGCCGTAGACCAGTCTGTCGCTGCCGAAGGAATTCCAGAGCGGATCAAGAACGGTTTTGTAGTGGTCGAGATTCATGGGGGCGGGCTGTTGTACACAACGTTGGTACAGGCCGGAGACTTTGCAGTACACGTTCGGATGTTTCGAAAGGCTGGCGACAGCATCCAGCCACTCCTGTCCTGGCGGCTGGCCATTGATATCGAAGCCAAGGACGTGGTCGACAATGATCCGCAGGTTTGGAGCCTTTGCTGCGAGTGCGTCGACTTCTTTGACGCCTTTGACGCCTTTCCCGTTGGCCAGGATGTCCAGCGACAGACCGGCTTCCTGCAGCAGCTTAAAGTTGGCGAGAACCTGCGGATCCATGTAGTCGATTGGCCCTGCATTTCGAGCTCGAATGCCGACAAACCGTTTGTCTTTGCGTAGTCGATTGAGTTGTTCATCGAAGTCTTTCCGGTACGGATCGATGTTACCAACCAGCGCGACATAAAATGGATCGTCAGCGACAAGGTCGAGGACCCATTTGTTGTCAGCGAGCCGATCGCTGGCTTCCACGATGACGACACCTGTCACGCCAGCCGCCTTCGCCAGTTCAGAGTATTCCTTCGGAAGATGGGGCTTGTACAGCACCTTGTCGTCCGGCGGAGGCCACGGAATTCCATCGGGGCGACGGGAATCGAACAGATGAATGTGAGTATCGATCAGGTGTTTGACCTGTGGCGTTGACGTGGTCTGTGCCACTGTGGTGGGGCAAGTACCGATGGCTGCTGTGAGAACAGAAATGGCGGTCAGAAGTGTCTTCGTCATGTTGGGCTTGCTGAAAGTAAGAACACGTAAAGCGATGTCTGAGTCGAACGCCAGACATGTTGGCAGTCTGGGCAGGAATTCGCCACCCTGTTGCCAGAGTTTTTCGATGTGCTGGCGATCGAGATGGCCACCTTTCGCTCCGTCGCTGGAGATCAGTTCACCGCGGCATTTGGAAGCAAAGGGATTTCCCAACAGTGATATACGGTGTACAATGCACGTCATGACAACACCGGTTTACACAACAGACACGTCCGCTGAGGCCGAGGCAGTTCAGCTGGACCTGCTCCGACAGATGACGCCACAACAGCGCATTGAGAAAATGTGTGGGCTATCGAATCGTGTTCGTGAAATGGCTTTTCAGGCGATTCGCCGCAGACACCCGGAGAGTTGCGAAGAAGACATTAGATTGAAGTTTATCGAGCTCACGTATGGTCAGGCTTTGGCTGATGATCTTCGACGCTGGCAGCAGGAAAAGCTTCGTTGAGCCAGGCAGATGATATTGTAGAAGCTCTGGCCCCGGTGGTAGCGGCGCTTGAAATGATCGGAGCTTCGCATTGTGTTGGTGGAAGCGTTGCCAGCTCCTTCCACGGAGCAGCCCGGTCAACGATGGATGTTGATCTTCTGTGTGAACTGGCACCAGAAGCCATTCCGCAGTTCCTGGTTTGCTTCTACTTCTTCTTCACTTTAAAAGTCGCCCGAATGGCTTTTTCATTCTCGGCGAATCCAGCGGTGTTGCGTTTGGCGAGCAGCTGCTGTTTCAGAACGGCGAGGACATCGGCGTATTCGGGGTTCTTTGCCTGGTTCGTGAATTCGCCGGGGTCTTTGGTGAGGTCGTAGAGCTCTATTCCCTTTTCGCCGAAGCCCCATTGTGTGTAGCGGAAGTCATTGCTGCGGATGGATTCGCCACCGCTGCGGCTGATTGTGAAGGCGCGGTCTTTGGTCCAGGCGGATGAGTTTGTGTCCTTCAAAAGTGGCTTCAGGCTGGTGCCGTGCAGAGTCTTCGGTGTTGGAAGTTTGGCAAGGTCGGTGACTGTTGGGTACATGTCGATCAGTTCGGTGATCTTTGTGGTTCCGCGGCCATGCTGGTCTTTGAGCCACGGCACACTGATGATGAAGGGCACTCGCGTGGCTTCTTCGAACAGGTGCTGCTTCTGAAACTTGTGGTGATGGCCCAGTAGGTAGCCGTGGTCGCTGGTGAAAACGATGATGGTGCTGTCCGCCAGTCCTTTTTCTTCCAGAGTATCAAGCACTCGGCCAACCTGAGCATCCATGTACGAAATGCTGGCGTAGTAGGCCTGGAGCAGTCCTTTGTGCAGCTCGGGGGTGACTCCGTATGTCTTGTCGTTCGCTTTGTAGCCGCGAATGATTCCTGGCACATCGTTGAGGTCGTTCTCTGGCACGACCGGGGCTTTCATTTCGTTTCGATCGTATGTGTCAAAGTATTTCTTTGGCGCGACCAGAGGGACATGCGGCCGAACAAAACCCACCGCCAGAAAGAAGGGCTTGTCCTTTACGTTGTCCAGAATTTTGATCGCTCGATCCGCCGCCATGCCGTCGGCGTGCTGGCTGTCGCCTTCGGTTGCCATGACACCGGTGAAGCTTTGCGAGCCTTTGTCCTTCGGCGACCAGTTTGTGGATTCGCCGGGGGCGTTTTGTTCGAGGGCTTTGATGTTGAAGGCTTCGTCCCACGAATGTGGGTCGTCGCACTCTGCGGTGCCATCGATGATTTCGAACGGAATCCGCATGTGATAGATTTTGCTCACACGCGCGGCGTGGTAACCGTTGTTACGAAACGTCTGCGACAGAGTCACCACGTCCGGCATGCTGGCTCGCAGGGTGCCCGCGTTTCCAAGCGTCATGTTGGTGTACGGATACAGGCCAGACATGATGGATGCTCGCGAAGCACCGCATACCGGATACTGACAGTGCATGTTTTCGAACTTCACGCCGCGTGCTGCCAGCCGATCAAGGTTGGGTGTTTTGCATTGTGGATGTCCGAAGCCACTGAGTGCCGTGTTCAGGTCGTCGGCAATCAGGAATAGTACATTAGGATTTTTCGGCTGAGCCAACACGAAAGCGGAGGGGACAGACATCGTTCCGAGCAGAGCGATGATTGACAGGAATGTGATTTTCATACAAATCTCAACGTCTTGACAGAGGTGGTTGGCTGATCGTTGGGGCGGGACAATTCGTCGTCTCAATACACGCAGAGTGCTACTACCATAGAATGGAACGGGGCGAGCTATTCCTGTTCGTCCTTATCGGCGATTCGCACAGGGAGTTTGGCGCCGCTTTGTTTCAGCCACTCTTCCAGCCGCGTTCGCAGGCGTCTTGCGAGTTCCGGTTGCGCGCTGGCCAAATTGGTTTGCTCGCCAATGTCGGATTCGAGATCGTATAGTTCGACCGAGTTGTCATCGTAACGCAGGATCAATTTATGGTGCCCTTCTCGAATGGCACTCCCAAGGCGATTCTGCTTATGAAACGCATAGTTGGGGTAGTGGAAGAACAGTGCGTCACGGTCCAGGTTTCCGGTTTGCTTCAGCACGGGAACAATGCTGACTCCATCGAGTACCTTCCCGGGTTTCGGTTCCAGCCCGGCGACTTCAAGAATCGTGGGATAGGTGTCGGTGCTGATAATCGGTGTTGAACTCAAAGACCCAGCCTTCACATGTCCCGGCCATCGTGCGATCCACGGGACTCGAATGCCGCCTTCCCACAGGTGCCCCTTCTGACCTCGCAGCGGACGAATGTCGGTTCCCCACGCTCCGTTGTCGGATGTAAAGATGACCAGCGTGTTGTCCGCCAGGCCAGCCGCGTCAAGTTCTTTCAGAAACCGTCCGATTGCGCGATCCATGCCTTCGATCATGGCGGCGTAGATCGGATTTTTGATGCCTGGACCGATTCGTTTTTTGTACTTTTCGATCAAATCTTCCTGAGCTTCGAACGGATAGTGAACTGAGTAATTCCACCAATTCAGGAAGAACGGTTTGTCCTTGTGCTGCTTCACGAAGCTAATGCACTCATCGGCCAGTCGCTCCGGAAGATACTCACCCTTCGGGCCGGATTCGAGAGCAGGAATCCTGTACGGCGAAAAGTACGACGGCGGACCTCCATTG
>CAYZYB010000543.1:0-4292 GCA_964481505.1 uncultured Planctomycetaceae bacterium
GCTTTGCGGCAGAAGTGTTTTCCTGCGGAAACACTTCTGCCGCAAAGCGGATGCTCTGCGAGTCGCGAATGCTACTCACGCCGGGCAGCACAGACAACCTGCAGCTTCGAAAAAACTGAGGGTATTGTGGATGCTGCTTCCGACAGCCTCATTCCCACCCCAAAATCGCCCGAGGAAGGAATCAACTTCAGGGAAAGTGGGTGGCAAACTCTCGAAACCACATTTGTGTCATGGTCGGAGTTGACATGCACTTTGGATGGTGAATTTGTAGACCGATATTGCGGTACGACTGTCAACGGATTTCTAAGAAACTCGCTAAGGGTGTTCCGGAGCCGTTGGATGCGATTGGTTAGGTGCGACGCTGCTGGAGATCTGTCGTCGTACGAGACTGATCTATTTGAGTTGGTTTTCAACTCGGCGAACTCCCGGTCGCAGTCGGACGAGGTTCGCTGCGAGGCGAGCACTGTTGGCATCAGGCGCGTTGCCGGTCAGTGTCGCGACTCCTGTCGGTGAAATCGAGACCTGAACGTTTCGCAGTTCCGGACGCATGGCCGACACTCGCTGGAGTGGTGGCCGCGAGCCGCCAATCAAAAGTGTATTCGCATCGGGGCGTGGAAAACGGAATGCGATTCGTAGTGAGACCGGGATTCGCCGTGGATCACCCGAGGTTTGTGATCCGCCACCGGTTGGAACGTTCGCGCTTGTGATGCCGCGAAACTGACGATTGTTGTTTCGCTGCGTTCCCACGCCACCTCCAACAAATCCGCCGCTGTTGTTACCGCCGACAAAGACTTCGGCGGTATTGCTTCCCGCTGTTCCGCCGGTTGCGTCACCTGTCGGCGCGCCTTGAGTTGTAATGCCTCCGATTCCTTCTGTGGTTCCCGTTGCTCCTCCAGCGCCCAGTGCAGCAGCCGTTGCAGACGCTGCGCCGCCAGCATTTCCACCACCGCCAATTTGCCCCTGTTGAGCGAACACGGGCTGGCAAACAGTGAAAACTACGGCAGCAGCCGAGAGTGTGATGATACGAGGAGCATGCATGATGACGATTCCAGAACAGCGGCCTAATAGCTGCAGGCAATTGGCGATGAACCGATCATAGCATGATTGCTATGTTCGGCAGAAACACTATCGCGATTATCTACAGGAGTATTCCCGCGAAACCTCACCACCCGTGCCACAGTGCAGCAATCTGCCGAACAGAACTGGTCGAACCGTCTCATCCGGAACAGCCCGCAGCAAGGTCTAACGACTGTTGCACCCGGAACAGTTCTACACCTTGTTCCGGTCAGGTAATTCAGGGCGTACGGATTCGCGTCTAATAATGTGGCGGGCGTTCGGATTCTGCGTCGCGGCCTTCCGGGCCTTCCTGAAGAACCACCAGTTCGTGTTCGATACGAGTGAATCGCTGCTCGAAACTCTGTAATCGGCGAAAGTGTTCTGTGAGTGACTTGTTGAGTTCTTCGACATCATGCTGCAGATGAGCGAGTGCAGATTCGATGCGGACGAGTTGTTCCTGTGTTGTTGCGCCTTCTGCTGACATGCTTACATGTCCTGCCCGGTGAGGCGTGCGACTTCGTTGACGTCTTTGTCGCCGCGGCCGGACAGGCAAACCACGATGACTTCATTCTTATTGCGCTTGGCGGCTGCCTTCATAGCGTAGGCGATTGCGTGGGATGTTTCGATGGCCGGAAGAATGCCTTCCGTGCGAGCCATCGTGTTGAAGGCGTCGAGCGCTTCGTTATCCCGAGCCATCACGTAGTCGACTCGCCCGGTGTCCTTCCAATAGCTGTGCTCAGGGCCGACGCCGGGATAATCGAGTCCTGCGGAAATCGAATGAACGTCAGACGTCTGGCCGTCGGCATCCTGCAGCACGTAGCTGTAGCTGCCGTGCAAAATTCCAGGTTCGCCGTAGGTCAGCGTGCTGGCGTGCTCACCGAGTTCCGGACCGCGCCCACCGGCTTCGACGCCGGTTAGTGCCACCTTTTCATCGTCAACAAAGGGGAAGAACATGCCGGCGGAATTTGATCCACCACCCACGCAGGCGATGACTTCATCGGGAAGTCGTCCGATGTTCTCCAGAGACTGCTCGCGCGTTTCGCGACCGATGACAGACTGGAAGTCTCGCACCATCATCGGGAACGGGTGCGGACCAACAACGCTGCCGATGATGTAGTGCGTATCCCGGACAGACGCCATCCAGTCTCGCATCGCTTCGTTGATGGCGTCTCGCAGAGTGCGACTGCCGGTGGTGACCGGGCAAACTTCCGCGCCCATGGTTCGCATATTGAAAACGTTCAGCTTTTGTCGACGGACGTCTTCTTCTCCCATGTAAACGACACACGGGAATCCGAATCGCGCACAGGCCGTGGCGGTTGCAACGCCGTGCTGGCCGGCACCGGTTTCTGCAATGATGCGAGTCTTGCCCATGCGACGGGTGAGCAGGACCTGACCAATGGTGTTGTTAATTTTGTGAGCGCCGGTCAGGTTCAGGTCTTCGCGTTTGAACCAAATCTGAGCACCGCCGCATTTCTCCGTAAGTCGTTCCGCAAAATAGAGTGGATTTGGTCGGCCGACGTAGTTCTTCAGCAGGTCGCGAAATTCGCGGTCGAACTCCGGATCTTTTTTTGCGTCTTCGTAGGCCTGGGCGAGTTCATCCAGAGCATACATCAGTGTTTCCGGAACATACCGACGTCCAAATTCACCGAAGCGTCCGCGCGGGTCAGGAACGGCGCTGAGGGGACTTTCCGTGGGAGTGTCTGTTGCCATGATGGCTCATTTTCCTGTTTGATTATCGACGTCATTTTGCAGCACATGTGCCACACTTGTCGATTCTAGCCGGAAACACGGGAAGTCAAAAGAATCGGGCCAACGGTATCTTAATTCGCAGGAATTGAACGCACGAACGGCAGACAGCGGGAACTTTGCCGCCGTTGTCAGGCTACGGCTTTGGTAACTGGACGCAATTCAAGGTACCGGAAGCATTGCGACCGTAAACTTTTCCGTTCGCAAGAACCGGAACGGTCCAGCAGCGGCCGGTCAGGAATTCTGACCGACTGAGTTCACGGAACCCTTTGGGTGTGGCATCGGCGAGCACAAGATTGCCTTTTTCGCTGAGAATCAGCAGCCGACCATTGGCGATCATCAGTGAGCCACAGCCGAGGCCTCGTTGCTTCCACAACACTTCGCCGGATTCGAAATTCATGCATGTGAGCGTAACCACTCGGCCGAGGTTCGAGTTCCCATCGAAACCGTAAAGGTGCCCTTCGAACAAAATGCTGTTGTTGAAGTGGTTCCGCATTCTCTTGCTGGTGTAAATTTCTGTTAACCGATTTCCACTGAGCTGAAACAAGCCGCTGCCAACGTTGTAGCCCGTGGAAACGTAAATTCGATCGCCCACAATGATGGGCGTGGTGGAATTTGTTCGATACGGTGACTTCCATTCTGCAAAAGCCACCTGCGTTCCGTCGGTGGAGTCTGTGATGCGGAGTCCATCGCAGTCGATGCTGGCAAGCAGCGTTCGCCCTTCGTGCACGAATGCTCGCACGGCGCCGTACCCGGCGGTGTGAGGTTCAGAACGCCAGTTGATTTTTCCCGTGATGCTGTCGTACGAAGCAACTCGCCCACCCTGCACAATCAGTTGATTTTCGAGAATCAACGGTGACGAGTCGAAGCCCCATTCGTGAAGTCCAACGCCGAGATCATCCTGCAGGCTGCGTTCCCAGACAACATCGCCCGTTTTGCGTTTTAGGCACAGCAGTCGACCATCGATGCTGAGCGTGTAAACGTAATCGCCGTTGACAGTCGGTGTTGCTCCCGGTCCGCCTTCATACAAGTTGGCGTTGAGCTCCGCAGCGTAGCTGTGCGACCAGATGACTTTGCCCGTGTCCGCATCTAAGCACCATACGGTTTCCTGGCCGTTGTTGTGACCCATCGAATACAACGATCCATCAACGACGCTGACGGAGCTGAAGCCGATTCCAATTTCTTTGCTCCAGGACTGTGGCAGCTTGTTCGGCCATTTTGTGGACCAACCCGTTTCATGAGAAACGCCGTCGAGCTTCGGCCCCATCCAGGCCGGCCAGTCGTCGGCGTTCACGGAGTAAATCGCGTTGCAGGCAATGCAGCACACGGCAACAGCACGGATGATCAGAGAATGGTTCATGTCTTGTTGTGTACGTTGGGGATGTTGTTCGATTTTGAGGGATGATCCAGAATTTATAGATCTCAAATTCGAAAAGTGAGTTTGGAGTCCCTTGCTGGCGTCGAAGTCTACCAGATGCATCGCTTGGCAA
>CAYZYB010000544.1:0-4280 GCA_964481505.1 uncultured Planctomycetaceae bacterium
TCAGGGAATCGCGCCGACATACGTCGATTCGGACAGTAAAGTCCGATTCGCAACTGTTCTTCGGACACAGGTGCTGATTGCCGATTCTGTGTTGCAGAAAGCCGGAGCTGAAGTCAGCAGACTGACCGAAATTCTGAACGGGGAAGCACGCATTGGCATCGCGAAGAAAGACGACTATGGACTTGTCCGGGTTTCTGCACAGCCATCTTCTGCTGTTTCGTGTCAGGCTCCGACGGCCGACCGATTCACGCTGCGGTGCCTCTCCGACGTGCTGATTCGCGAATCGGATCTGGAATCCGGCAGTGGCACAGAGGCGATCGTCGCTGCGCTCTCTGAGCAGCTGGGTTGTGAGGTTTGGCTTGATTCGAGTGATGGCAAGACCGATCTGCTGACTCACTGCCTGCGAACAAAACGCAATGAAGGCTGGATCGCGGCATGGCACCTGCCACGCCCCTCGCTCACGGGAATCGCGGCGGGTTCGTGTCTCAAGCTGAAAACCTCCGCCCCTGTTGATTCGACCAAACTTGCGGCCATCGCACTTCAGGGGCTTGGTGAACGCACTGCGGAAGGCTTCGGAGAAATTCGGTTCAGCGACCCTCTGCTGGATTCAAAAATCGGTGACAGAAAACCGCCAAAATCTTTCGGCGGAAAGAATCAGAAAGCACCAGCCGCCAAACTGCCCCCTGGCCATACGGATGAAGAACTGGCGCAAGTCATCGAACAGCGAGCGTGGCAGGCGGCCATTCTTCGACGAGCAGAAGAACGCGCGGCCAATGCTGCGTTTCTGAACGACCCACTTCACTGGAACACCAACACCCCCTCCAATAGTCAGTTGGGGGGATTGCGAACAACGATTCTGGCAACCAGGGGGACTGTTCCCGGAGAACAAAAACTGTATCCAGCCGCGGAATGGCTGAAGCAACTGATGGACACGCCACGGCGAAAAGATCTGTGGAATGCCCCGGCTTTGAAAGAGCTGAAGGCTCTTTTTGACCAGCCGTCGATCGTCTGGAACAGCGATTGGCTGAACTGGGCAGATGCCGAGTATGCAAATCTGATTCTCACGTCCGCACCCGATCGCAGCGAAACTCTGCGGAAGAACAACACGGTCTTTGCCGTCAAAGCGATTTTGATGGCTTCCATTCGTGCGGTTCAGCGCGAGCGGGAAAAGTAACCCGCGATCGACGAATTGCAATAGTGCATCAACCGATCACCGGACCGAGTGTTGATTGCCAGTCTCTCAACGCCACCACCATTAATCTCTACTTCGCAACGGTCTGAAAATGTCTCGTCCTCGAAAATCACGGTTAAATGTGTCCGCCACGCTCGTAGCGGCCCGTCCGCTGCATGTTGGTGGCTTCGGTTCTGATATTGAAACCGATCTGCCGCTCGCTCGGGATGGTCGAGGCCGTCGGTATATTCCCGGGACATCATTCGCCGGGGCGATCGCCACATGGATCGCAGGTGCTTTCGGCAATGACCAGCTGAAAGCTGTTTTTGGCTATCAGAAACAGGCCAACTCTGGCGATGCTATCGCCGACGGATGGGCGTCGTGGGTCACCGTCAACGACGCGCTGGTTATCGATAAGGATTCACCGGACGTCGAAATCTTGGACGGCGTCGGCATTGATCGTGAAACCGGAACTGCGGCTGACGGAATTAAATTCGACCGTGCTGTCCTGCCAAAAGGAACGCAACTTGAGTTTTCCATGGAGGTTGATGTTCCGATTGAGCCGGAGCTGCTTGCCAATGATGAAAAAGAACTGTCCCCCGATCCTGCCGTTGTTCGAGGCGTCATTGGATACTTCCTCCAGCATCTGGAAGAAACAGGTCTGTCGCTTGGAGCAGGTCAGACACGTGGGCTGGGGCATCTGGAACTGCTGCCCGAGTCGCTGTCAATTGATCAAGAAGACTGGAGTACCCGCGCCGGCATCCTCAACGTTCTCAAGGGGAACAGCACCAGCGTTTCCACCACAGATCTGATTCACGAGTGTGGGATCCAACCGAAACCGCTCGAAACAATCACCTGGACAGTTCACTGGGAACCCGTCGGTCCGATCATGTCGAAGAGCGCTGTCGATGGGATGGCGGTAGACACGCTTCCCTTCGTGTCTGCCATTAATCACAACGACGTAGCTCTGATGCTGCCTGGAGCGTCCATCAAGGGAACACTGCGACAGCGTTTGGAATGCCTGTTGCGAACGGCCATGGACTGGCCCGCTGAACTCCCGCGGCACAACGGAAAGCGAATGCGTCATCTTGAGCAACTGGACGTTCCAATCGCCCGCGAACTGTTTGGCTATGCCAAGTCCGCGAAGAAAAAGAAAAATTCAACCGAGCCTGATGCACGCCGAGGTCTGTTGTCTGTCTCACCGTGCTACGGTTATCGTCAGAAGACGGGCGCCGTCGGCAAAGGGATTTCTGCGAAGAATTGGCGTGATATCACGGCAGCACGCAAGACGGATGATCAGCTTCCGACGGAACCCGGCGGTGACGAACTGAACCAGGGAATCACGAAGGCCAATCTGCATCGTACCAATGACGCTGGCACCGCGTGGCTGACAAAATCCGATCACGTGGCCATCGATCGCTGGACCAATGCTCCTGTGGACAGCCTGCTGTTTTCGACTCTGGAACCTCGCGGGTTTGCCTGGGATCCGATTCAACTCACGTTAACGCTCCCGCGTTTGCCGGAAGACGACGACGAAGAAGCGAGTTCCTTATCTCCGCAGCCGACCTGTGAAATCAGTGCAGAGGCGCTTGTTGCCGCGGTCCTGACAGTTTTGAAGGAACTACGAGAAGGAAATATTCCACTGGGTTTCGGAGTAAACCGCGGTTTCGGCAGCATTCGGGTGAAAGAGATTGAATGTGACGCCAACACCGCCTCGCAACATCTGCAGTGGCTGGACGACGAAGGAACGCATGTAGCCCTTGAAAAAGAAGCGGCGCCAAGTGACGAAGTTGTCTCGGCCTGGCGGAACACGATTCAGCAGCATCAATACACGCCTAAAACCGCGGGAGGAAAAGCATGAGCGAAAGTGAAAAAGAAAAATCTTCCCCCTTTAAGCTCCAGCGCTGGGCCATCAGCTGCCAGTCCGGTGACGGTATTTCCCGTACCGATGCTTTAATCACAGCGCACAACGTGCTGAAGGGCGAAGGCTGCGGCATGGCTTACACACCAAAATCTGTGGTCCTGTTCAGACTCGGTGTAGCGCCCGGTCAGCTGGAATTCTCTGACGATCGCAAAGACGTCGACGATGGCTACGAACTGCGAATCTTCAGTGCCGCGGGAGAACTCCGCTGGCTGCAGTCAGGAGACAGCGGGTCTGCCGCATTCGTCACAGACTCAGATCAGTCCGCCGGCGCTGATGTGCAGTGCCTGGCTGCATGGCAGGCACAGGATTCCGTCAGCATCGACAACGGCCATCGACTTGAACAGTACTATCTGCTGTGGGGCGAAGAAAACGGCGGCCCGCGTGATGGCTGGACAGATCTCACAGCCAACCGAATCGGCACTCTGACGGTACCGTACGAACTGAAAATTGAAAAAGACTCGGTCCCGCGAATTCGTCTTCAATACTACGAATACATCGGCCCGGACACATCCCTCAAAAACGACCACGGCAACATGGCCGTGGTCGCTCACAGGCTGGCAGAATTCGATACACACCCGAAGCAGTCACACTAACGAACAGGCAAGTTCTGTTCAGCAAGCAGATCACGGAAAGCAGAGTCATGGCTGAAACATTTAGAGGCACGTTGCTGATCAAACTGGGCGGCATGAAACTGAAAGCCGACAAATTCGCGGATCCGCAGAAAGTTCGCGCGAAGAATCTTGAGGAATCGTTTCGGGAACACTGTCAGAAAATCACGGCCGATAAGAAGAACGAAGAACAGATTCCCGTGCTGTTCGAAATCGCCGGAGGACCTCCGGGTAATGTCCGACGCGACGACTCTAAACCGGCCGATCCGCCCGCACGCTCGAACAAGGGCCACGGAGGGAACGCTTCCGAACGGTCACGACGTGGCGAGTTTCGAAATCCGTACAACTTCGTTCCCGTATTCGACCGCGACGCCGAAAAGCTGCGTGAGCGCGTGCCGTCGCTCGGCGACGGCCGTCCCGCAGGGCATCATCGGTGCGGTGAAACGCTGTACTCCGGCACGCTGAAAGTGTCGCTGACAACGGCAACTCCGGTGTTGCTGCCCGATACCGGTCGCAGCTTCACGGTTGGGGGGACAGGCAAATCTCGCGGCAAACCACACGCCGTTCACCCCATACG
>CAYZYB010000545.1:0-4276 GCA_964481505.1 uncultured Planctomycetaceae bacterium
TGGGTAAACATCCCACATTCTGACCAGTTTTTGTAAACCGCACTGTCGCGTCAGCGTCCGTGCATTCCACATGACCTGGCGGCGACACGACATCTTTGTCTCGGCTCACGCCACGAAGTTGCGAAATCTCTTCGGAGATCTTTTCTTTGGGCAACAGACCGCCCTTACCAGGTTTGGCCCCCTGCGAAAGTTTAATCTCCAGCATCCTGATGCTGTCGTGGCTCGCAACTTCCCGAAGCTTGTCGTCGTTCAGTGTTCCGTCGTCGTTGCGAACTCCAAACTTAGCGGTGCCCAGTTGAAAAATCAGATCGCAGCCTTCCATCAGATGATACTTCGGGAAGCCACCTTCACCGGTATTCATCGGGATCCCGGCCTGCTTTGCTCCTCGCGCCAGAGCTCGGACGGCGTTCTGTCCCAATGCTCCGAAGCTCATCGCGCTAATGATAATCGGTTTGCTGATTGTGTAGGCCGTATCAAGGCCGCGTTCTTCCCCGAGGACAACGCAAAACGGATCCAGTTTGTCCGGCGCCAGCGGAAACATCGAATGTCGGATCTTCACTTCATGAACATTGAATTCCTTCTGTGATCCGAACGATGACGCGGAATCCACGTCGTAGGCCTTCCGGTAAACTTCCGCTCGCTCCTGACGATTGAACGGGCGTTCTTCCGTATCGCTGGCGAACAGATACTGTCGCATTTCCGGCCCGATGCTTTCGAGAAAGTAACGAGCCTGAGCCAGAACACCAAAGTTTCGAAGCAAAGTGTGCCGCCGCTGCACGAACAAATAGAATGCGTTGATTACATTCAAAAGCAGCAGAGTGACGGTGGCAAAATGAAAATAGAATGACAGAAAATGTCCTGCCGCGAACGCTACCGGCAACAGCAGCACCATGAGAATATTGACCGACCGCGATGTCTTGTGCAGGTCGATTTCGAACGTCATCGCCATGAAAATAACCTGCTATTGCTTGGGATCAATGTTCCCGGACGCTTCGTCCAGCCGCGACACAAATTCTTCGCACTTTTCTTTATCCGGCGCGGAGTCGCAAAGATGATCTGCCCCTGCCTGGTCCTGGGGTTTTGCTTCGAAGTGCATGCCGTCGTCCTTCGATGACGATGCTTTCTGGTCTTCTGGTTTTGGTTCCATTGCCTACCCCTTATCGCGGTGTCATTGATTGATGGATTCTGCGAGCGAATTGTTGCACCTCCGGCGTTGGCAAGCTTCCATCCCTTACAGAAAAAATCGCGATACCCAACTGGCTCTTCTCGAATTCTGAACAGAGAGGCTGCAAGTGTGAACTATAATACACATTGTCATGCCCACAGTCTCTCAATTGATGATTCGATCGGGCGAATCTCGTATGGCGTGATTGGCTGTCCAGCGTCAACATGTGAGTCCCTGACAAGGCAATTTCGGAAAGGACTCCGTCGATGATTCGTGCGTGCCCATATATGTTGATCCTCGTGGGGTGGTTTTTGATTCCGCCACCAGCAACAGCTGATGAAGCTCTTCGCCGACAATTCACCGTACCAGCTGCCACGCCACTCACACGAACCGGCCTGCAGATCACTGTGGGGCAACCGCTTTCGGTCTGGGCGAAAGGCGCATACGAAGTTCGCCCGGCGAACGCAGATCGAGCGGCGGTGACTGTAAATCCCCGGGGGACATTTCACTTTGAATCGAATGTTGTCGGAGAGTCCTTTCCATTGCCTGCGGCTGGAGCTGGTCCGGCACCGTGTTACTGCCTGATTGGTCGCATCGGCGAAAACGGAATTCCGTTCTACATCGGCGATACGCACAGCGTTGTGGCACAGGCATCGGGTGAACTGTTTCTTGGTATTAACGACTTCGATGTCAAAGACAATCGTGGCCAGCTGCAGGTTGTGGTTGATGTCGGCGGTAGCGTCCGCACCACAGCTATTCGGCAGCGAGTCGCCTTCGATGGTCCGTCCGGAAAACCCATTTCCGATGCACGTGTGGTCGTCTTTTACGTCGACGGTCTTCGGCCGGATGTCGTGCAGGAGATGTCTGCCATGGGGCACCTGCCGAACATCACGCAGATCTTTCTCGACGGCGGAAGTCGACTTGAAAACTCCTTCACAACGTTCCCCGCGAGCACCATCACTGCCAATGGTAGTCTGTGGACGGGAATGTTCAGCGATCGTCACGGTATTAAGTCTCAGGTTGGCTTCAATCGTCGTCTGCAGCAGAGTGAGAACTATCTTGGTAAGTTCGGACCTGTGCTTAACGACCTGCTGCTGCAGCCAAAGGGACTCGATCGAGCGCTACTGAATGCTCAGGCGAAATTCGCAGACATCACCAAAGGGCAGGGTGCCGGAGAAGCTCTGCGGAAACGAAAAACCAGTGAAACGCCAACCCTGAACACTCGGTTGGTTACTGCAGGCAGGACATTCGGATCAGGCGTGATGCCGTTGATGTCGTCGATATCGCCGTCGCTGTGGACACGTTATCTGGCCGATGAAGTTCCGTACTTCGGAACACATCTGGCAGATCGTTACGTCGACGAAGCAAACACAACGTACGCGATTGAAAATTTGTTTGAGAACATGAAGGACGTCACGGTCATCTGGCTGCCGGAAAATGATACGACCAGCCATCACGAATTCCGCGGACAGTTCGGAATGGCTCGGCGATCACTGGTTGAAGCCGATGCCGCAGTCGGGAAAATGACTAAACGCCTGCAACGAAAAGGCGTGTTGGATCGCACCTACATGATTCTCGTCAGCGACCACGGTCACATGGGTGGCCGGGCTGAACATCTGGAACGATTCGATATCGTCAACGAGTTCTTTCATGCCCCCGCCAATGTCGCCGCCGCAAATCAGCGCGTCGGAGGAGGACTCGGCTTAACCGTGCGGCAGGACCGATACATCAACAGAACAGAAGGCGACGCTGGTGATGATTTCGTTTTCGTAGAAGCAATCGCAGACGGTGTCGCCCGAATCTCTCTGCCAAAGAACGGCTACGGAAGCGGCGACTGGTCGGGCGTGAACAATATCCAGACTCTGTTTCGCTATCCGATCCGAGGCCTGTCGCAACCTGTGAATCTGTTCGACGCTCTGAGTTCCGTTCGCGTCGAAACCAGTTCGGCCGAAAACGTGGCGCCTATCGATTTGGTGATCGCAAAGATCGATGCCAATCGCATTTTTATTCACGGACACGGCCGAGGTCACGCGGTGATAGAACAGTCCGTCACAGAAAATGGTGATCGACAGTACCGCTACTCAGTTGTGAATCATCTTCGTCCAGAGGGTGCCGATCAGATCACTTGGGAAGTTGTTGAAGAACCCACGGCAGATCCGCTGCGACTCGCCGGACGCGTGGATTGCTGTTTATTCAATACCTGGCACGACGAAGAAACGTGGCTGCGGATTACGATGGGAAGTCTCTATCCCGACAGCGTCGTTTCCATCGCGCGGCACATGTTGTGGAAACCGGAACTCGCCGGCCGTGAACAGGAATATGGAGTCGACCTCGTCGTGACGGCTGCGCCAGGCTGGCTGTTCAACACTCACAACGAACCTGGGTCGGCTCACGGACATCCTTTTCACGAAACAATGAATAATTCGTTTTTCGTCGCCGGTCCGGGCATTCGCAAAAGTGCGGTTGTCACTCAACCGGTTCGAGCGGTGGATCTGACTCCAACAATTCTGGATATGGTCGGCGTCGATACATCCAACATGGATTTCGATGGACGGCCAATTCGAGCCATCTATCAGTCGGCCGCAACCGAACCGCATGTGACTCCTATGCCTTTGTACTGGCAGGACGTCGATCTGCACGCCTGGGCACCTATCGCGTGGAATCCCCGCCCCGAGTATCCGGGCCAGCCCAAGTCTGTGAACCAGCCCATGAACTTCTGGGACCTCAGCAATCTCACTTACAACGCTGCCAGTGTTCGCGAAGTGAGCGTCAATCGCGTGTTCGACGATGCCAGTCGGTTTGTGATGACGCGAGTGCTGCGGCAGCGAGCTCAACAGGATCGTCCTCTTCAGGAACTCTACCGAGAACAGCGGCAACGACTGAATGAAGGCCCGGTGGACGTACCACAGCTGCAACTGAATAAAGTTGCGATCGGCGATTACAGCTGGACTTCCGAGGGCAATCTTAGTCGAGCTCGCAACGTGGCCAAATGGGCGTGGAATAAGTCGCGCAGCTTTGACAAGGTGGTTTCAAGCCCCTTCGGCGGCAAGTCGTTTCTGGGGACCAATCTCGTTGACAAGGCCATCGATGCGGCAGACTACAGTGCCGGTG
>CAYZYB010000546.1:0-4274 GCA_964481505.1 uncultured Planctomycetaceae bacterium
TCGGAGCCAACGAAGACTATGACGTCACCATTGCGACAACAGCGACTACTTCCGGAATCGGTGTGTCCCTTGGGAATGCGGTCGGCAACACCGTCATCAATGACGGCGGCGATACGGCTGGAGTCACGATCGCGGCCACAACAAACGGCGAAAAAACCGGGCCGGTTTATGGTTTGTTCACCGTCATGGTGACGAATCCGTCATCAACGGACACCGTCATCAACTACACCGTCGCAGGAACATCAAACAGCGGAGACCATTCGCTGGTTAACGGCACCGTCACGATTCCTGCCGGGCAAACGTCGGCAACCATCGCAGTGCCAGTCATCGACGATGGCCTGATCGAAGGCATTGAAAACGTATCGGCCACGCTGACATCAGTCGATTCCGCCGATCCACAGATCAGTATCGGCGCTACCGATACAGCCAGCATCGAGATCACCGACAACGACGAAGCTGTGTGGGCAATTGCGGGCCCGGGCACCGTCAACGAAGGCAACGACGCTACTTACACCATCAGCCTGTCGGGTAGCTTTGGAGCCGGTGAAAGCACAAGCATCACACTGGGGCTCACCGATAACACAACCGCTGCAGGCGATCACGATGTGTTGTTGGCAGAAGTCGCGACAGCTATTGCCGGTCGAACGGACGTCACGCTCGTCGGTAACGTACTGACGTTCACTAGTGCAGCTGATGGTTCAACGATGCCTGATATCGTCTTCGACATCACAGCGATTCAGGACAACACGGTCGAAGCCAACGAAGACTACGACGTCACCATTGCGACACCAGCCACCTCAACCGGCATTGCCGTGTCACTCGGAAACGCTTCGGTGAACACTGTCATCAACGACGACGCCGACACGGCTGAAGTCACGATCGCGGCCACAACAAACGGCGATGAAACCGGCCCGGTTGATGGTTTGTTCACTGTCACGATGACGAATCCGTCATCAACCAACACTGTGATCAACTACACCGTCGCAGGAACATCCAATAGCGGAGACCATACGCTGGTTGACGGCACCGTAACAATTCTCGCTGGGCAAACAGCCGCAACGATCGATGTGCCCGTTGTTGATGATGGCCTGATCGAAGGCACCGAAAACGTCAGTGTCACGCTCGCATCAATTGCTTCCGCCGATCCCCAGATCACTATCGGATCCACCGACACTGCCAGCATCGACATTGCTGACAACGACAGTGGCCAGTGGTCACTGACCGGCCCGAGCAACGTCAACGAAGGTGCCACTGCGTCCTACACGATCGCTCTGTCAGGCACTCTGCAGGTTGGCGAAACGTCAAGCATTGGACTTTCGCTCACGGATGTCACCACCAACAGCGCTGACTATGCGGCATTTACAACGGCCGTGCAAAATGCGATCACGGGTCGACCAGGACTTAGCTTCGTTGGCGGGATTCTCACGTTCACGGGCAACGGCAGTCCACTGGCGAACATCGTGATCGACCTGATGGCCGTCAACGATACGTTCGTAGAAGGGCCCGAAGATTACCGTATCGAAATTGCCAACGAAGCAACCACCACTGGAGCCAACGTATCGATCGACGCGGCTAATGATGACGTCACTACCACTATCAACGACACCGGAGCCACCGCTGGCACGTTCGACTCGGCAACGTGGTCGCTGATTGGTGACGACAGCGTCGATGAAGGCGGAACGGCTCAGTATACGCTTGCCCTGGCGGGAACTTTGCAGAGCGGCGAAGTCGCAACGATCGATCTTTCGCTGAGTGATCTCACGACCACAGGTGCTGACTACGCACCGTTTGCAATGGCCGTTCAGGCAGCCATCGCGGGACGCGCGGAACTGGCGTTCAATGCAACATCCGGTACGCTGACCTACACGGGCGACGGCAACGCACTGACGGACATCGTGATCAAGCTCGGAGCCATCGACGATCCGTTTGGCGAAGGTCCGGAAGACTACAAGATTGAAATCGCCAGAGCCGCGTCGTCGACCGGCGCTGTCATTGCAGTTGACACGGCCAATGACGAAGTCATCACAACCATCGACGATACTCAGGGCGACGGCGGAGCACTCGACCTTTCCGAATGGTCCATCACCGGCGATTCAACGGTTGACGAAGGTGGTTCGGCAGCCTACACGATCGCACTCAGCGGAATTCTGCAGGTGGACGAAGTGACATCGATCACGCTTTCGCTCAACGACATGGAGACCGCAGGCACCGACTACGCAGCGTTTGCAGCAGCGGTCAACTCGGCCATCGGCACGCGGACGGATCTCGCCTTCAACTCAACAACCGGAGTTCTCACCTTCACCGGCACCGGTGCGGCCATGGCTCCGCTTACCATTTCTCTGGCCGCCACCGACGATGCTTTCATCGAAGGCCCGGAACGTTACCAGGTACTTCTTAGCAGCGCGACCGCCGCGACAGGACAGGCGATTTCTCTGTCAACGACGGACAACCAGGTCACGACAACGATCAATGACACGATTGGCGACAACGGAGCCACCGAAACCGCCGTGTGGTCACTTGGAGTAGACCAGACTGTCGCCGAAGGCGCTGCGGGCAGTTACACGCTGTCACTCGCTGGAAATCTTCAGGCCAAAGAAGTCGTATCCGTCGACGTTCTACTGACTGACATCGATACAACCAGCGGTGACTACACGTCTCTGGCAACTACCATTCAAAACGCGGTCAACGCTTATTCCGGACCAGGTTCTGTTGCATTCAATTCAACCAGTGGCACCGTTAGCTTTACCAGTGACGGCACCGGCCCGATGACGGCACTGGCAATCAGTCTGCCGACCGTGGACGACGGGTTTGCTGAAGGCGTCGAAGACTTCCTTATCCGCCTGGCGAACAATTCAAGCAGTACCGGATCCGCCACATCAATTGATCCCACGACAAATGCGGCCATTACGACGATCGACGACACAATCGGAGCTGGCGCGGACGATGTGCAGTGGTCGATTGTTGGAGACGTTTCTGTCGACGAAGGTGCGTCCGCAATTTACACAGTGAGTCTCGCCAGCACGATGCAGGCGGGAGAAACGGCGACCATCGATCTTTCGATTGCCAACACCGACACCACCGGCGGCGACTACGCAAGCTTTGTTACAGCCGTGCAGAACGCGATCAGCGGGCGTGCGGACCTGGCCTTTAATTCGACCACCGGAACACTGACCTTCACATCGCAGGCCGATGGCGTTCCGATGACCGACCTGGTGATTTCACTCGACGCCATCGACGATGCGTTTGTCGAAGGTCCGGAACTCTATACCGTGTCACTTTCCAATCCTGGCACAACGTCGGGGATCGTAGTCGGCCTTGATTCTGCAAAGAACATTGTCGCCACCACCATCAACGATACTCAGGCAGCCGGCGGACCAATCGATGGCCCCACAGAATGGTCACTCACGGGAGCCACTTCTGTTGCCGAAGGTGCAGCCGCATCGTACGACATTACCCTGAGTGGCAATCTGCAGGATGGCGAAAAAACGAGCGTCCAGTTGACACTGACGGATCTGGAAACGACCTCCGCCGACTACGCTGTGTTTTCGACGGCTGTCTCAGGCGCGGTCACTGCCTACAACAGCGGAAGCAATCCCGGATCATTGGCCTGGGACGGCACAAATCTGACGTTCACCAGCGACGGCAGCGGCCCAATGAGCACCTTGACAGTTTCGCCTGTCGCAGAAGACGATTTGCTGTCGGAAGGCCCGGAACGCTATCGGCTGGACATCGCCAACGCAAGCAGTACGACCGGCCTTTCGCCCGTTGTGTCGTCGACGCTCAACAGTGTCACCACAACAATCATCGATGACGACACCGTCACATGGTCACTGACGGGCGACACATCGGTCGATGAAGGAGCCACAGCTTCGTACACCTTTGCGCTCGACGGCACGCCTCAGGTTGGCGAAAAGATTTCTGTGGAAGTTGCTTTAACGGATTCCACCACCAACAGCAGCGACTACGCCAGCTTCATCAACGCCGTTTCAACTGCCGCGGCCGCTCGTTCGGATATCAGCTTTAACACCACGACCGGCCTGCTGACATTCACCGGAACCAGCGCGCCGATGGTGGACTTTGTGGTCAACCTCGGAGCAACCAACGATCCCTTTATCGAAGGTCCGGAAGACTACGTTGTATCTCTTGCAGCACCGGAAAGTTCCACTGGAGCAAACGTCGTCGTTGACACGGTCGCCGATGAAGTCACAACAACGATCGACGACACTCAGGCAGCCAATGGTACCGCCGACGGTCCGGGCGAATGGAATATCTCC
>CAYZYB010000547.1:0-4269 GCA_964481505.1 uncultured Planctomycetaceae bacterium
CCGGAAGATGCAGTGGAACTGACCGTTCACGACGGCGTGCTGACGATTTCCGGTGAACGAAAAACTGTAGTGCCGGAAGGCGCGAAGGTCCGCAGCAGTGGGCAGCCTGTCGGTGAATTCCGCAAGACGCTGCGTCTTGACGATTCGATTGATCCGGAGTCCGTCGACGCGGTGATGGACAATGGCGTACTGACGGTCACGATGTCTCGTCGAGCAGAATTGCAGCCACGACGCATCAACGTGCGAGCTGCGTCGGCTGCCGTTTGATCCGGCTGTTGATCCCCCAACGCTGAGGGCACCATCGCCCGGCGAAATTCTCGGGCACCGAAACTCACAATGAGTTTCGGTGCTTTCGAGGATCTTCTCAACCATAGCGTGGATGGTTCGTTAGACAAAATAACAAACCGACCGGCGCCACACTCGGCGCAATCATGCAGCGATGTTGCCAGCGAATTCACGCACACCAACATGCTGCGTTCGTGTTCCGGGCAACGAGTTTCAAATTGCGGAACACTGACGACGGGATGTTTTTGTTTCGGGGCGAAACGCTGATCTTTCTGCACGGCGGATCCAGCATCGAGTTTCTCGACACTACGTTCCTGCCGACAGAATCGCGTTCATGTTTTTCTTGTACGCTTCCACGCCCGGCTGGCCATACGGATTTGTGCCAACCAGTCGACCTTCAACCACAGTCGCCAGCATCAGCATCTGGAAGATCTGCCCAACGGTGTGTTCGTTAACCGTCGGCAAAGCGATATCTGCTGTGGGTCGGTTGTCGTCCGCGTAAGCTTTGTTAGTACCATCAATGGCCGCCTGCAAAATTCGCGGAATTTCGTAGCCGGCAAACTTGTTCAACTGGTCGTGATCGTCATCGCGTTTCGGAACGCTTAGTGGATCTGCGGACGGTGTGCCAGGCAGTAAGTTC
This sequence comes from uncultured Planctomycetaceae bacterium, assembly GCA_964481505.1. Lineage (GTDB taxonomy): Bacteria > Planctomycetota > Planctomycetia > Planctomycetales > Planctomycetaceae > Fuerstiella. The sequence goes on from CAYZYB010000547.1 coordinate 926, forward strand.
GTGATGAGTTTATCTCGCGTGCCTTCCTGGTGCTGTTGACCGCGACTGTGAAGGTCTCGCGTGTTGACGATGGTCAGTGGCAGTGCGCCTTTTTCGTGTTTGCCGAGACTTTCAGCGAGCAGTTGATCGTACCACAGTCCGATCGCTTCCAGTTTGCATCCCCACGTCGACAGGATTCGTGTGACCATGCCATGATCTGCTTCGAAAGCGTGACTGACGGCGGTGTAGTCCAGGACCGCGTTGTTGCCGTAGGCTGCCGAACGGAAATGGTCCGTCATGTCGGCGGCCCCCTGCAGCAGTTGTCGAATGTCCATGCCAGCGATGGCGGCTGGCAAGAGCCCGACAGGAGTCAGTACGGAAAATCGTCCACCGATTCCATCGGGAATGGAAAAGACATCATCAAACCCTGCTTCGTTGGCGAGATCTCGTAAACGCCCGGTGTCGCCGGTTACGGGGACGATGAGTTGCTTTGCGTCGTCGCCGAATCGGTTTTCCACCATGCCTCGAAAGTTGCGAAAGGCGACGGCAGTTTCGAGCGTGCCGCCCGACTTGCTGATCACAACAACGGCCGTGCGTCCTTCCGGCGCGGATTTGTCTTCAACTCGTTCTGCTCGTTCGTCGAGCATATTCAGTAGAGCCTGTTGGTTGTCGGTGTCGACATTCCATCCTTCGAAATAGATTCGAGGAATGCCCTGGCGTCCGTTGCGGCAGAGTTCGTTATGAAACGGATTCTTAATCGCTTCAAACATGGCTCGCATACCCATGTATGAACCGCCGATGCCGAGTACGACAACAGAATCCGCGGTTTCGCGCAGTCGTGCGGCACACTTTTCGATTCGCGCCACCAGGCTGTTGTCGCCGTTTTCTTTGAGATCGGCCAGGAGTTCTTCGGGCCACTGAATAAACGCCGCGTCCAGCGGATCTTTTTCTGCGGGAACGGAATCGCCGCTTTGCCAGAGTTCCACGTCGTTGAGGGCTTCGTCGCGTGCCGCTTCGATCGACGATTTCAGGCCATCCAGTCGGCCATCGACCAGATATTTCGTGGCAGCAGCAGCATTGTACGTCAGCAAAGAACTCATCAGTAACTCCGAGGCAAAAGTGTTTTCTCACGCAAGCGCGTGTTGTACTGCAAATCGTCAACCGCAGAAAGCCAGCAGACTCAAACAGGGGTAGCTGGCGACACCCCCTTGGGATAGACTCCGGCAGCACAGTTCCCCCGCATATTTGACCCAGGACACGGAGTTGAAATATGAAGCCGTTATTTGCAGCCGTTATCGCTTTCCTTCTGACGACAATAAACGCAACTGCAGCAGAGAACACGTTGCTGGAAGATGACGCAGAAAAACCACTGGCTGTTGCGGCGAAAACAGAAGCGTCTGCCGAGAATGAGCCAGGCGAATGGAAGCCACACTTTGTCGTTACTCTGCAAACCAGCAAGCATGGGCCGAGGGATCCGAAGCAACAAACAGTAGAAGTGCCTTTCTACAAAACACAATACGAAGACCGCGAGGTTAGTCATGGGACAAACAAGTCAGTGGCACGCGTGGCCGTCAGAAGGCTGGCCTACCGAAAAGAGTTGGTGACCGTTTATCGCAGCCCCAACGCTACGTTGTACTGTGACGATATCACTTTCCGGCTTGCGAAATCAGAGCATGGCGGTGGTGAGTTTGATTGTACCGGGAAGTTGCGTCTCTTCATTGGAATGATGTCCATTAGTGCAGAATCCGGCAGCCTCAAAAACGGCCAGCTCCAACTTACGAACGCTGAGATCAGGCAGGTGGGAACCACCGCCACCGCGGAGAGTCTAACACTGAAGTTGCGGCTTCATGGTGTCTCCGCTAGCACTTTTGATCTTCCCGTGCCGACTGTCCCGGCGGGCATGACAATTGAACACAGCTTGGCGACACCTGAGGATACCGCGTCCAAAGCCTTGAAGCCCAGACCAGATGAAGCTTTCAAATCGCGATCATCGTTCTCTCCCAAAGCATCAAGAAAGCCACAAGCCCCAGCGTTTGAGGGATTTGATAATGACTTAGGCGAATAGCAGTGCAGTTCAGGAAGTGTAGGCCGGACCGTCTCCGGTTTCGTCAGTTGATCGGCTGAGATCACTGATCACCCAACGCAGCGGTGATCTTTTGCAAAACAATTTCGCGGTTGTGATACCAGTCTCGTGCCAGCACCACCTGGATGTTCCAGCCGAATGCCTTTAGCAGCTGGGGCTTCATGAGTTCGCGTTCCAGCAGGTCTGTCTGCTGATACCAGGCATTGTTGTCTGTCAGAATGCCAAGTCGGTATTTGCTGTCACCGTCGCGGCAGATGGCTAGGTCGCAACGAAAGTGCGATTGCCCAACCTGGCGAGCCACCTGGAATCCCTGTCGCGTCAATTCGGCGGCGATCTCTTCAACCAGTGTGTCCGCTTGATCATCGCCAAAGCTCACCGAATCAGATCGCCCGCTTAGTCCCTGAAGGACCGTGGAAACTCCCGCAGCCTGTCCTGTCGAACACAGCTCAGCATAACGCAAATAGGTTTTCAGACAGTTCGCCCCGTCGTTGTATTCGTTCGTGATCGCGGTCGAACGCATCGATGCCACAAGTGCCATGCAATGCTTTGCTCGAGAGAACGCAACGTTCAATCGCTTTTCCCCACCTGACATGTTGATCGGGCCAAAGTTCATGCGAATCTTTCCTGCCGGATCCGGACCATAGCAAACGCTCAGGATAATTATATCGCGTTCATCTCCCTGAATGTTCTCCAGATTTTTGATCAGCAGGCCCATGAACTGGCCGTCTTCTTCGCGTTCCAGTTCTGCATCGAGCAACTCAGCGAAGTTCGCGTCGTTGTCTGCCAAACTTCGCAACGCTCGCTCGATTTCGTTTTGCTGCGCTTCGGAAAAGGCGACGATGCCAATGCTATGGCCAGACTCCTGGCTTAGCAGTTCACGAACCAATTCCGCAATGTACTCAGCCTCGGCCGTGTTACGGCGTTTTTCGTAGATGCCATGTTCAAGGAAGTGAAAGCTAACCGCCCGACCGAGTAATTCTGCGGCTGCGGTAACGCCATCTGCGGCGGTTGTGCTGAGTAGTTCGGCCTGCGTCCCCGTGGCGAGGCGTTCTTCCGGAACGGTCAGCAGGCGTCCGCCGTAGAATGCATGATTCGAAAAGCTAATCAGCGATTCAGACCGGCTGCGGTAGTGCCAGCCGAGCATTCGAGTGGGCAGATTGCGCGATGAATGATTCAGAAAACTGCTGCTGTTAAGATCGTACTGCACCACCTCGCCCTCTTCTTCGAAGCTGAGGTCGTCATCATCAGTTCGTTTCGTTGCGAAGAAACTGGTGGGCGGCAA
>CAYZYB010000548.1:0-4265 GCA_964481505.1 uncultured Planctomycetaceae bacterium
CCCTTCTATCGTCATGGTGCTGGGCGGCGGTTATGTGAACACCGAACTTCGCAAATTGTCAGATGTACGCGTCTTCGATTACTTCGACTACGTCACCCTGGACGATGGCGAACGTCCGCTGCTGGCGCTGTTGGAACATCTTCAGAAAACGCGCCCCCAGGAGCAGCTGGTGCGTACATTCGTTCGTTCGAAAACAGACGACGGGGCTGATCGGGTGACCTACATGAATCACGTCGAACCCGATGTGCCGTTCGCAGAAATCGGGACACCCACTTGGGATGGGCTACCGATTGAAGACTACCTGTCGACGCTGGACATGTTGAATCCGATGCACCGACTGTGGTCAGACGGCCGCTGGAACAAACTCACGGTCGCTCACGGCTGCTACTGGAAGAAATGCAGTTTTTGCGATGTGTCGCTCGACTACATCGGCCGCTACGACGGCGTTGCCGCCACAACTCTGGTCGATCGCATCGAAGCCATCGTCAACGAAACCGGGCAGACCGGTTTCCATCTCGTCGACGAAGCCGCTCCGCCAAAAGCGTTGAAAGCGATGGCGGAAGAACTCATTCGCCGAAACGTCACCATTTCGTGGTGGGGAAATATCCGATTCGAAAAGTCGTTCGACGATGAACTTTGCGAAGTACTGGCCGAAAGCGGCTGCATTGCGATTTCCGGCGGATTGGAAGTGGCTTCCGATCGGCTGCTGGATTTGATGAAGAAGGGCGTTTCTGTCGCACAGGTGGCTCGCGTCACAAAAGCGTTCAGCGACAACGGGATTCTTGTTCACGCGTACCTGATGTATGGATTTCCGACACAAACTGTCCACGATACCGTGGACGCTCTGGAATACGTGCGGCAGCTGTTTGAAGAAGGCTGTATTCAGTCGGGGTTCTTTCATCGATTTGCATGCACCGTGCATTCTCCGGTCGGGGAGCACCCGGAAGAATACGGTATCGAACTGATTCCACTGCCGCCCGTTTCGTTCGCACAGAACGACGTCGACTTCATCGATCCAACCGGCGTCGACCACGAATTCCTCGGCAAGGCGCTCAACAAAGGTCTCTACAATTTCATGCACGGCGTCGGCCTGGAAGACGATATTCGCAGTTGGTTCGACACCAAAGTTCCGCGTTCCCGAGTGGCGCGCGACTACATCGCGGCGGCTCTGGATGATGCCTGACAAACGCACGGGGCGGGGATTTGTCGAAGATAGTCTCTAACGCGCCACCGCCGAGTTACGAAGTGCAGCCACAATTCCCCCATTGGCAGCAACCAATCACCTGCGGGACCGCTAACCGCCATAGTTGGCTTGAGCGTGCGGGTGGGCAGCTTCGTAGGTTTCTCGCAGGCGGCGAGTGCTGACGTGTGTGTAGATTTGCGTCGTGGTGAGGCTTTTGTGTCCGAGGAGTTCCTGAACACTTCTTAAATCCGCTCCGCCGTCCAGCAGGTGTGTGGCGAAGCTGTGGCGGAGGGTGTGCGGCGATGTCTGCGACGAAAGGCCGGCGGTGGCAATGTGTTTTTCCAGCATCCGACCGATGCTGCGTGTGGTGAGTCGACGGCCGAAGCGATTTAAAAACAGAGCTTCCTGGTCAGAGGTGTCGGCCTTTAAGTCAGGGCTGCGGACTTCCAGCCAGCGCGAAAGAGCTTTGATGGCGTAACTGCCGACGGGGGCGACGCGTTCTTTACGGCCTTTTCCGAGCACGCGCAAAATCCCCTGAGGCCGATCGAAGTCCTGCAGACTGAGCGCCACGACTTCAGCCACACGAAGTCCGGCGGAATACATTGTTTCGAGGATCGCACGATCTCGCAGTCCGTCATCCTTATTGGCAGGTGGGGCAATCAGCAATTTGCCCACTTCTTCCGTGGTCAAAAAGTGCGGCAGCTTGCGGCCGGCACGTGGCGTTCGCAGTGGGCGAGCGGGATTTTTGTCGCAGATGCCTTCGCGATTGCAGTATCGGAAGAAACTACGCAGGCATGCCAGCCGCCTGGCGACTGTTGCCTGAGCGTACCCGCATTCGTGCAGATAGGCGACGTAACTTCTTAGCTGACTGACGTCGACATCCGCTGGCGACGGAATGCGGCCATTTTGCTCTTCAAAGAATTCGCACAGGTGGGTTAAGTCGTCGGTGTAGGACTTAATGGTCAGCGCAGAAGCGTTGCGTTCAACTTTCAGGTAGTTAAGAAATGCCTTGATGGAACTCTGCATAACACGACCTGAAAAAAACGATCACTGCCTTTCGCTGGAAGCGGAAAATTGCGAGCACTCAGTGGTCGCCCATGGCTCCGGAGTCGCTCCTGAGTTTTAGCGGCGGCTGGAAGCCACCGCTACGTGTCGTGAGCCCAGGAAAGGAAATACTTCGGGCAACAAACCTAGAACGCGTGCGGATAACCTTCGAATTCCGAATCGCACTGTTGTTGTGTTTCCAGCATCTTGCGAACTCGCTGAGCCATCATCGCGGCGTCGTACCAGGTGAAGTCGAGTTCCGGATCGTTGGCGTATTGGCTCAACGTCGCCAGCATCGTTTCGATACTGTTGTCATCATACAAAAATACAAATCGATGCTCTTCGCGAACCAAAGCTAATACGTTTACAGACTTCGACACAACAGCCTCCTGCTTCGCCCGCACAGACAACGAATTCCCGTCGCGGTTGTTCCACCGTGTTATTGATGGAAACAATCAGCGACCACGCGTTCGTTATCGGACGATGCCGTTGGTGTATTGGGTTCTGTACGCGCTGACCGATTTGCTTTCGGAAGCAGCAAAGCTTCCCCAGCCGGAACAAGCCGATCATCTGTCTCCTGTCGGTTTGCCGAACTATGATCGCCCGACTAAAGCCTGCTTATTGCCTCCAAACAGAACCGATTAACGCAGGAATTGCCGGTGATGCGTTCGGTATCAACCCCGCATCCGGAATCCCGGCAATCCAGACGCAGAATCGACGTCCGATTGTCGCCTCCATGACGCAGGGCGATGCGGCGACCAGTAACGCGCGACCAGTGATGTATCAACAAGCCTGATCTGATCGAAATTCAGCGTGCGTTTGCCGGCAGTATTCCGCTCGCAGCCATCATTGTGCAGTCGTACAAACAATTGCGCCAATTCAATCGACAGAGTTCAATCCGGTAATGTCGCTTTCGGTGATGTGCCAGTCCACCAGACAGACGGCGCTCTACTTCCCGGCTTTCGGTGCGCCCAGTTTAAGTCCCTTGCCGACAAAGGCTTTGTAGTCAGGGGCATAGCGTTTGACGCGGAAGACAATGTGTGGACTCGGTCCGCCTCCGCCACCGGGGCCAGCACCTCCGCCGGGCGGTGCTCCTGGACCCGGGCTGACGTGAGGGTTCAGGTACTTCCAAACGACTTTTTTCGTAGGCGTGACTTCAAAAAACTCACCCTGCGCACCAGCGCAAACCAATGTGTTGCCGTTGGGAAGTCGTTCTGCACCGGAAATAAACGACGAATAAAAGTCACTCTTGTTTTCAGCGGAGTACGACCAGACCGTTGTTCGGGGGCCGAACGCCTTGCCTGGTTCGATCTGGTAAGTTCCATTCGCTTGAAGCGGTGGTGTGATTTCATCGACTGATGAAAAATCACCACCCGGGCGTCCGCCGCCGTTATTGAAAATCATGATGTTGCCCGCGCCTGGGTTTCCATCATCGATCCACCGAGCATCATGCTGGCGAAACAGTGTCTGGTCGTCTTTTGAACCGGCTCGGTAGGTGGCTGGGTTTCCCCAGCGATACAACAAGTCGCCGCCTTTGCCGGATCGACCTCCCGAATGACCGGCAGCTTGAGCGGTCGTGGTGCTGTGATCAATGACCCAGAATTCGTTAAACGCACGCACGCATAACATGATTTGATCCAGCTTTGGGTTGTAGTCAACGCTGTTGGTATGCATCCAATCCGTATGAGCGCGAGGTGACAGGTTGACGTCGATCAATTCCGGGTGAGCGGCCACGTTGCCGTAGTTGTCTTTCGATTTGTCAAAGTCCTGGATCAGATGATCCCAGGTGTTCCATTCCCATACGACTTCGCCAGTCGTTGGGCCAGTCTGTTTGACTTCAACGATTTTGTCGGGAAAAATTCCTTCATCGCTGATGGAATCTGGTTTTCTTCCGGCCGCGATTGCGTCTTCCCTGGAAACATAGTGCCAGGCAATCAGAAGAATATTTCCGTTCGGCAATGGTCGCATGTCGTGATGGTGGTGTTGTTGATCATCGGAAAGAACGTATTCCCAAAGTTGCTTTCCTTCCCACGAAAAC
>CAYZYB010000549.1:0-4254 GCA_964481505.1 uncultured Planctomycetaceae bacterium
CCTGGGATCTCGCCTGGGTACAGAACTGCTGAAGCGTGGATTCAAAGGCAACTACAACAACATCGGAACCCACAAGGAAGGTTCTGGGGGACTGTGGCAACAAATGGGTTACCAGGGCGTTGATGCGGATGGTATTTTGGAATCGATGAAAGGGCTGCTTGGTTAGCACTCAACTGTTTGTAGTGCCGCCTGTAGGCGGTACTGTGAACGGTGAAAATCGAGCGGTGGGACATCGCTAACTGCGGCGCCGTTGAGATTTGCGTTTAGGAAGCAATTCATGATGGCGACAGACACCGACAGAGAAAATCCTTTTCGCGCTCCGCAGGTCAGGGACACAATGCCTTACGGTGTCGTTGGGCTTCTCGATCACTTGTCACCGGTCGTGAGGGTTTGCGGATGGTACAGCCTCATCTCCGTATCCGTTATGCTCACGGTGTATTTTTTCGCCTTCCTGCTGTCGGGGAATCACATCAGCCTGTCCAGCGGTCTCGGATGGCTGCTGCAGTTGCTGATGGTTGTCTGTGCTGTGAGTTCGGCGATTTTGTCGTTCGCGTCCTTCAAGAAACGTGTCCGGCTGATTATTTCGTCGTCACTGACCTGTCTTGTCGCCTTCGGAATTGCGATCTTTCTGCTCGCAAGAGGCTGATCGGCCGCTAAGTATCACTGCGAAAGAACACTGTGATTCAACGTGAAAGCATCGACAATCCCTTTCGTGCTCCAGCGGTGCAATCGGTTGCTGCGGAAGCTAATATTTCGATCCTTGTCTCTGGCTAAAATGTTCACTGACGGCTTTCTTGGTTACCGTACTTCCTTCATGCTCGACTTCGTCGTGTGTGCTTTGGCGATCATTGTGCCGTTGATGCTGTACAGCCTGTATCTGGTGAAGATCAAACGCGAATTTTCCAAACACAAATGGCTGCAGCTGACTCTTGGCGTGATCCTGCTGTTTGCAGTCGGTGCGTTCGAAGTGGATTTACAGATTGTCCACGGCGGGTGGGAAAACATTGTTCTGAAGTCCTATCCCGACGAAGCCGCACTGGCAGCGAAGGTGGCCGAAGCTCGGCCGTACCTGCGAGTTCACCTGTTATTCGCAGTGACGACGCCCATTTTGTGGATCACCACACTGGTGCTGGCGTTCCGCCGATTTGATTCGCCGCCAAAGCCCGGGCAACACAGCCGGCTCCACAAAACTCTCGGCTGGCTCTCCACAATCGACATCACACTCACCGCCATAACCGGTCTGGTGTTCTATTACGTCGCCTTCATGACGTAGCCGACCCCCAATGGGGCGGCAGCTGGAAGCGATTCGTCTCCGGCGAAGTTGCGGTGCGGTCACTCCGCATGCCGGCGGTTCCGATCGGCGTGCGTTGCTTTTTACACGTCGGTAGGGGTTGTCGGGGCTATCCAGTTCGAAGCCGCATCGGGGTGTTCAGCTTTTTTTGAAAGATCCGCTGTAAGGAAGAACATCAGACCAGCGACGTACCCCTGGAAGCCATAGCCCGATACAACTCACAGTGACATTCGGCGGCTCGAATCGAATTTCTTCAGGAGAAAGCCGTGAACAGAACAGACTTCTTCGTCCGCGTAATGACCAGCTGTGCGGTACTTTGTATCGCCGCATCTACGTCAGCGCAAAACCCTGAACCCCAAAACTCGGAAAGAAAAGCAATGAGCGACAGCACCAAGTGCCCCGTGATGGGGGAACTCGCACCACCAATGGCAAGACATACGGCCGCTGGAGCGATGTCAAACCGTGACTGGTGGCCCGAACAATTGAATCTGGGAATTCTGCACCAGAATTCCGCGAAGGGGAACCCGCTGGGTGCAGACTTCGACTACGCCGAAGAATTCCAGAAACTCGATCTGGCGGCTCTCAAAAAAGACCTCACAGAATTGATGACGACGTCGCAGGACTGGTGGCCAGCTGACTGGGGGCACTATGGCCCGCTGTTCATTCGCATGGCGTGGCACAGTGCCGGCACTTATCGAATCACGGACGGTCGCGGGGGAGCGGGCTATGGCACGCAGCGATTTGCCCCGCTGAACAGCTGGCCGGACAACGCCAACCTCGACAAAGCTCGCCGATTGTTGTGGCCCATCAAGCAAAAATACGGCAACAAAATTTCATGGGCGGACCTCATGGTGCTGACCGGAAACGTCGCACTTGAATCCATGGGTTTCGAAACCTTTGGCTTTGCCGGAGGCCGAGCGGACGTTTGGGAACCTCAGGAAGACATTGCCTGGGGGCCTGAAAGCGAATGGCTGGGCGACAAACGTCACAGCGCCGACGATGAACTCGACAAATCCCTGGCCGCTGTGCAGATGGGATTAATCTACGTCAATCCGGAAGGCCCCGGCGGTGAACCAAGTGCGTTGGCTGCGGCGAAGCATATTCGAGAAACCTTCGCTCGCATGGCGATGGACGATGAAGAAACCGTGGCATTGATCGCAGGCGGTCACACGTTCGGCAAAGCTCACGGTGCCGCCAGTGCCGATAACGTTGGCCCGGAACCGGAAGCTGCTGGCCTGGCAGAACAGGGGCTTGGCTGGAAGAATTCTTACGGCAAGGGTAACGCGGGCGATACGATCACCAGCGGCCTGGAAGGTGCCTGGAGCAACACGCCGACAGAATGGTCGAATGGATATTTCGACAACCTTTACGGTTACGACTGGGATTTGGCGAAGAGCCCCGCGGGTGCGTGGCAATGGGTTCCGTCGGACCCGGCTGCGGCAGGCAACGTGCCGGATGCTCATGATCCTGCTAAGACGCACGCTCCAATCATGTTCACAACAGACATGGCACTGAGAATGGACCCGGAATACGGGAAAATTTCAAAACGCTTCCACGAGAACCCGGATCAGTTCCAGGCAGCATTCGCCCGAGCGTGGTACAAGCTGACGCACCGTGACATGGGCCCGGTTTCACGGTACCTCGGCCCTGAAGTTGCCGAGCCACAACTGTGGCAGGACCCGATTCCAGCTGTCGATCACGAACTGATCGGCGAATCAGAAATTGCTGCCTTGAAGACTCAGCTGCTAGGTTCGGGGCTGTCCGTTTCTCAGCTGGTCGAAACGGCATGGGCGTCTGCAGCAACCTTCCGAGGCAGCGACAAACGCGGTGGAGCTAACGGAGCTCGAATTCGTTTGGCACCGCAAAAAGACTGGGCCGTTAACCAGCCCGCCGAACTTGCGAAAGTTCTGTCGAAGCTCGAAGAAATTCAGCAGGCTTTCAATAGCTCGCAAAGTGGCGGCAAAAAAGTTTCTCTGGCCGACCTGATTGTCCTGGGTGGCTGTGCGGCCGTTGAACAGGCTGCGAAGAAGGCCGGCCACGAAGTTCAGGTGCCATTTACACCAGGTCGAACTGACGCAACGGCGGAAATGACCGACGCCGAATCGTTTGATGTTCTGGAACCAAAGGCCGATGGCTTCCGTAATTTCTACGGACACGAACTGGAACGACCGGCTCCCGAACTGCTGGTTGATCGAGCGTCCCTGCTGACACTTTCGGCTCCGGAAATGACAGTCCTTGTTGGCGGCATGCGAGTGCTGAATGCCAATGCAGGAGCGGGACCGATGGCTGAACTTGGCGTCTTGACGAAGCAACCCGAAACGCTGACCAACGACTTCTTCGTGAACCTGCTGGATATGAGCACCGAATGGAAGGTGTCCGCGGTCTGCGATCACTTCTTCGAAGGCCGCGACCGTGCGACGGGCGATATTAAGTGGACGGCCAGTTCTGTGGATCTCGTCATCGGTTCAAACTCACAGTTGCGAGCCATCGCTGAGGTCTACGCCAGCGACAACTCGGAGAAGAGGTTTGTCAATGATTTCGTTGCGGCCTGGGACAAAGTGATGAGTCTGGATCGCTTTGACCTGGACTGATTGGAGACCTGGGGGACCGTTCGAATCATGACCTGTTCCGTCGGCGAGTTGTTGACCACTTCTACGGTAGACCGGGCCGTAGATCATTCGCGGATGGAACAGACAGGATGAGCAGTATTGACAGGACAAATATGATCTTGTCAATCCTGCAAATCCATTCAACAAACGCCGACAGCTTTAACGAGAGAAAAACAACGAATTGCAATCTATGAGTCGGCATGGTTGGCGACATGTAGATAGTGCGTTGAACTTTACTGCTTCGTGAGCAGGAAGTAAGAGTGGATTTGCCAACCCAAACGGCTGCGTGCCGCCAGAGGAATGGCATTTTACGGACGGGGCTTGCGGTGGTAAGCAACTCGACAGACCCAGGCC
>CAYZYB010000550.1:0-4253 GCA_964481505.1 uncultured Planctomycetaceae bacterium
CGATTGTTCTTTCCGCCGCCGGATTCCCAATGAAATACTTTATGAGGAGATGGTACGTCGGCAGAATTCAGCACGCCGGAGATATTCTTCCCATCGAATGTACGTTTTTCGGCGTCCAAACCGCAAAGGGAAACCAAAGTCGGAACCCAGTCACAGCCTGTTGCCATTTGATGGCGAATTTCGCCCTGCGGCAGCTTGCCAGGCCACGACACGATGGCCGGAACACGAATGCCGCCTTCAAACAGGCTGAACTTGGCTCCCCGATACGGTCCCGCGTTTCCGCCGCCGCCGAAGGTGCGCTCTTCGCAACTGTGACCGTGATCCGATTGAAAGACGACGATCGTGTTGTCAGTCAGCTTCAAGTCCTGCAATCGTGCTAACAACCGTCCAACGATCTCGTCCGTCGTGGAAACAAACGCAGCGTATTCGCGCCGCGGAGATGCTAAATCTGCGTAGTGTTTTCGCCATTTGTCCGTTCCCTGCAGAGGGTAGTGGGGCGTATTCAGAGCCCAGTACAACAGGAACGGTTTGTCTCGCGGCTGACTAATAAACCGAATGGCTTCGGATGCCAGCAGGTCAGGAAAGAACTCGCCATCGTGGAAAACTTCCTTGCCATTGCGCCACAGGTCATGGCGATTCGGGCCGCTCCAGTAAAAGAAGTGAGAGTAATTGTCGATGCAGCCACCCATATGCCCGAACGAATCGGCAAACCCCTGGCCGTTTGGCATCGTTTCCGGGGTGTAGCCTAAATGCCACTTGCCCACATGCCCTGTGTCGTAACCATTGGCGGCAAAAAGTTCTGCGGCCGTGTAAGTTTCAGCGGGCATCCCAGCGCGGCCGTGAGCGGACGGCATGTTGCCCGGAACGCCGGCATTTTGAGGATACATGCCGGTGATAAAGGCGGCTCGCGATGGCGAACAGACTGGCGCGGCAGCGTAGAACTGCGTGAAGCGAATTCCGCGCTGTGCCAGAGCGTCCAGTGAAGGCGTCGCCAGATCTTCTGAGCCGTAACAGTTCAGGTCGACACTGCCGAGGTCGTCGGCGAGGATCATAATCACGTTCGGTTTTTGCTGAGCAGCTGCACCGAACGCTGGCAACATGACGCTGAACACGGTGATGCAGGTTCGTAGTATCATATTGGTTGCCTTTCTATTGTCACATCGAGGTGCGAACGGAGTTTACGATCGGCCGCTTGCCTGCTTCAGATCAGACTCTTCCATCACTCCAATAAACGGCAGGTGCCGGTATTCATCGTTGTAGTCCAGCCCGTAGCCCACCACGAATTCGTCCGGAATCTTAAAGCCGAAGTAGTCTGGTTCCAAACTCACTTCGGTGCGAGCTGTCTTCCATAACAGCACGGCTGACTTAATGCTGCTCGGTTCGAATTCCTTCACCGCTTCATAAAGTCCGACCATCGTATTGCCGGTGTCGAATATGTCATCCAGAATGACAACGTTGCGGCCTTTTAGATCCGGCACCAGAGCGTTGTTGATACTGAGTTCACCAGGTGAAGTCCGGGTGCCTCCGTAACTGGCCGCCTGAATGAGCGCCACTCTCAGTGGAGTCGACGTCGCTCGAATCAAATCAGCCAGCAGGACAATGCTTCCCGTCAGAACACCGAGTATGGTGAGTGGCCGGTCTGCATATTCTGCCGTCAGAGTGGCGCCGAGTTCCCTGACACGTTCGTCGATTTCTGATTCGCTGATAAGAGTACGCATGAATAGGGATTCAGTTTCAAGAAGGCTTGGAGTTTGATGCAGCAGAGTATTCGGAATTGCCGGAATTTCCAGCGAGCTGCATCGCTTGAACCTATTTCCTGGCATGATCGGTGGCGATTCCCACGGTCAACCGCCGAAGTCTGTGGACATCGGGTGAAACACATCCAATAGTACACCCGCAAACGTTTTCTCGCTCAGTTTCCGCCACAACATCGCCTAATGTCAGAATCTCCCGTTGTGGCCGAACCGTCTTCGTTTCGCAGGACAGCGATTCGCCGTGGGCTGCTCGCGATCGCATTGATGTGCGTGGTGGCTTTTGGGTTGGTCTTTCCATTTCCGTTCGAAGGCCGCTTGTCGGGCGAGATTTTTGATCTGGCGCATGCTCCGGTCTTTTGCTTTGCCCTGCTGTGTCTGATTGGATTCTGTGATCCTGCTGCGATCGGGCTGCCATCGCGATACCCAACGATTCTGCCGATGAAACTTGGTCGTGTGATTGCGATCACCATCGCGTTGATGCTGGCTGGCATCGTCGGCGAATACGCTCAAAAATTCGCCGGACGCAACGCCAGTTGGGGAGACGTTGTTGCAAATTCGACTGGCATGCTGGCAGCGCTGGCATGGGTAGCATCACGAACGCAAACCGGGTTCCGTCGCCGATGTTTGGTGGTTGCTGCCGTGGTGATGATCGTTGCCATCAGCATGAACCCTCTGCGAAATGCCTGGGATTGTATTCAGCAGATTCGCAGCTTTCCGATGTTGTCGTCGCTCGAACGAACACGAGAGCTCGGAAGCTGGGCGAGCTACGGCGCGAACTTCGAACGCTCAACCAATTGGGCTTCGGATGGAAAGTACTCGCTGAAAGCAGCGCTGCCGCCCGGCGAATATCCGGGAGTGGCTTTGGTTTGGTTCAAGCACGACTGGCGAGACTACTCGCGATTAAAACTGGAATTGATGAATCCAAGTGACGAACCGTTGCTCGTCACACTCAAGCTATTTGATAAGTACCACACGATGACTGGGTTTCAGCACAACGACCGCTTTCATCGTGACTATCTGCTGGAACCCGGCGTCACAGTGCCGGTGGATATCGATCTGGCAGAAGTGGAATCCGCTCCTGCGTCACGAAAGATGATTCTGAAGTGGATGTGGTCGATCGAAATCTTCAGCAGCAACGTGAAGCAAACGCGGTTTTTACACGTCGATCATCTGCGGCTCACGAAATAGCCTCTGCAATCTGAAATTACAGATCTCATATTTCAAATTTCAAATTCCGGATTGGCAGGCTTCTCAACAACCCGACGCTTCGGTACGGTGGACTGGCCTCCAACTCACCGAAAGGTCCTGCCGATGTCCAGCCGTTTCCTGTTTCTGCTTAGCGTTCTGTTATTCCCCGCCACCGCGATAGCGGAGGACCCAATCAACCTGAAGGCGGCCGACGGCCGGCAATGGTACCGCGGCAACATGCACACGCATTCGCTGTGGAGCGACGGTGACGACTACCCGGAAATGATTGCGTCGTGGTACAAAGATCGCGGCTACGATTTCCTGGTCTTCACCGATCACAACGTGCTGTTGCAGGGAGACAAGTGGAGCGATGTCGAAAAGAACAAAGGCGGTCGGAAGGCCTTCGACAAACTGAAGGCAAAGTTCTCCGGCGATTGGGTGCAGACTCGCACAGTTAAAGATCGGCTGCAGGTCAAGCTCAGCACGTTTGACGCTGTCTTTGACAAGCTGGCTGAACCGCAGAAGTATCTGTTGATTCAAGGCGAAGAAATCACGGACAAATACAAGAACAAACCGATCCACATGTGCGCCACGAACACCACGGAGCTACTACCACCGTT
Source organism: uncultured Planctomycetaceae bacterium (assembly GCA_964481505.1). GTDB lineage: Bacteria > Planctomycetota > Planctomycetia > Planctomycetales > Planctomycetaceae > Fuerstiella. Next base: position 3,563 of record CAYZYB010000550.1, read on the forward strand.
ACACGGCGACAGTGTTGTGGAAGTCATGCAGCAGAACATCAACGCCGCGGTATCTCGCCGAGAACGCACGGGCGAAAAGACTCTGGTCCACCTAAACCATCCCAACTTTGGCTACGGTGTCACCGCAGAACAGCTAATGAAGGTCATCGGCGAAAACTTCTTCGAAGTCTACAACGGCCATCCGGGCGTCAACGATTCCGGCGACAAGACTCACGCATCCACAGAGCGTATGTGGGACATCATCAACACGTGGCGACTCAGTAAGTTCGACCTGCCAATCATGTACGGGCTCGCCACCGACGACGGTCACAGTTATCACGTCGACAAACCCGGCATCAAAAGCCAGCCCGGTCGCGGCTGGGTGATGGTGCTCGCCGATACGCTCACACCAGACGCCATGGTCACAGCTCTGGAAGCCGGTTGCTTCTATTCTTCCAGCGGCGTAACGCTCAACAACATTAAATTCGCTGACGGAACGCTTTCCATTGAAGTCGCCGCTGAAGAAGGCGTCGAATACAAAGTCGACTTCATCGGCACCCTCAAAGGCTTCGACGACGAATCACATCCTGCCGTCGATGACGAAGAAAAGGCCAAAGGCTTAACCCGAGTCTACAGCAACGAAGTCGGCGCCGTCCTTCACAGCAGCAAAGGGCCCACCGCCAGTTACAAATTTACGGGCAAAGAATTCTAC
>CAYZYB010000551.1:0-4251 GCA_964481505.1 uncultured Planctomycetaceae bacterium
GAGCCAGGTCGCCCCGACTTCGCTACCTTAGGACCGTCATAGTTACGATGTAATCCCAACAGGCAGTTGAACGTCTTCAGTGGAAGACAACCGAAGCGAAACAAAGTTCGATCATTTTCCAACAATATGTGTAGATTTCTTCAACGAAGGTGGTGCCGGGAGATCGTGCCGTTCGGCAAACCTCCACAAGGTTTTGATGTACTCCCAACAGGCAGTTGAAGATGTCTTTAGATCATTCAGCGAAGTTATGTTCCGGACGTCAATTTAGCAGATTGATGTAGTCCGAATCGGCAACTGAATGATCAAGACGCCGGTGGGAATCGAACCCACTTAAAACTGCTTTGCAGGCAGTCGCCTAACCGTCTGGCTCCAACGCCGAATTGTCTGCGGAAAAAGACACGCCGAGCGCTGGTTGGTTCGCTGAATCATTCGAAGCCCGCACGACTCCATGACTCCATAACTTCCTGTCGATCAGTACGATCAGTAAAGTGGACCTGCCGAAAACGATGGCTTCCGCGCGAGTCTGTGGGACGCCGTTTCTTTCGGCGGAATATTGAGACAGCACCTGCGACCTTCGATGGACCTGGGGACACAGTTTCTTGCGTGCCGGGGACAACCGTCAGTCAGAATCGGGGCGACATCGATTCGCTATCGGAATCAACATTCCGACGGACAACTCAGAACCAATAGCATTTGGCAGGTGTCTCCTGTTAGGCTGCGTGGCTTCTGGTCGCCATTCTCTCACGAAATTTCTGTGTGTCTCGGTCGTCGCGAATTCTGAAACTCATTCTGCTGGTTTCGTGTGCTCATGCGCTGGTGCATTTGCTGGAACAATCGATTGCCAGCGTCGAACAGGTGATCACTGCTGACTTCGATTTGACTTTGAGTGGTTCTGGATTTCTGGGGACAGCTTTGCGATTGCCGTATGGCATTGGAGCGTTCTTTGCCGGACTTCTGGCCGATCGTTTTGGGGAAAAACGGATTCTGGTGCTGTACCTGTTCGGTTCGGCGGTCGTGTCTGCTTCGTTTATGTTCAGTGGATCCGCTTCGGTCGTGTACTCGCAGCTGTTTGCACTTGGTGCCTTCGCGAGTATGTATCACCCGGCGGGCTTGGCGCTGCTGGCCAATCAAACGCGACCGGAAGAACGCGCGCGGGCGTTGGGGGTTCATGGTGTTCTTGGTTCGCTGGGAATCGCGTCGGCTCCCTTTATCGCGGGACTCATGCTGACTCTGCGCCCTGGCGACTGGAGAGGGTATTACCTGTTGCTGGCGGCGGTTGCAGTTGCGTTGGGCATTCTGATCTGGCTGCTATTGAAACCTGAGAAGCCGGATGCCGCACCCAGCGATGCTGAAGTGGCCGGCGAGCAACCTGCAGAACCCTACGTCGCCAGGAAAACTACATTTCAACTGGGGCCCTACACTTTGCTGGTGATTGGTACGGCACTCGGAGGCACGGTTTATGGCGGCGTGTTGCATTTCCTGCCGCGATACCTGAAAGAATCGGGGGCGATGTCCCCCCTTGAACAATGGACGGGGACGGAAATTTCTGAAGCGGCTCTCGGAAATTACGCGGCCGCCCTGGCTTTGATTTGTGGTGCGTTTGGTCAGTGGACGGCGGGACGAATTGCCAGGCCGCGGACGTTGCCGATTTTGCTTTGCCTCGCCTACGCTTCGAATGCTCCCTTCCTGTTGTGGATGACGTTCGCCGGCGGTGGGCAGCGACTGGCGGCCGCGTGCTGCTGGGCCTTTGTTCATTTCATGAATCAGCCATTGTACAACAGTCTGCTGCCTGAGTTCCTGCCGGCTCACCGCCGCAGCGTTGGTTTTGGATTCAGCAACATGATGGGATTCGGCGTCGGTGCTATCGGACCACCGCTCGTTGCAGCTTTTGGCGAACAGGCCTCCGACTACACCCTAAGCTATTCGGCTCTGGCAGCACTCGCCTGCGTGGCCGCGCTGCTGCCCCTGCCATTGATGCGAAAGAGTTTCGCGACGCGGGAACACGATGGTTAAGTGAATCCGCTGCGAATGCGGGCCGCATCAATGCTGGCTGGTGCCTTTGAATGTGGTCGGGCATAGAATGCGTTGATTCTTTTGCCAAACGGGACAAAATCTCGATCCTCAATCGTGGCTTCGGGGTTCTGTTACACGCCCGATTCCGGATTTCCCTGGTGTTTACCATAGCACGTGGGTGTTCCTGTCACTCAGCTGGACCAACTTCTGAAGGTAATGACTGTGGTGAAAAATCTTTGCGTGTGCCTGGTTCTGATTTTTGTTGCATCGCAGAATCGCCAGTGGGCGAATGCCGAAAATTATGTACTCACGATTGGTGGAGGTTATTCGCCCGCAGGAAATCAGGCTTCGCTGGAAAAGAATGTGCTCTTGTTTCAAAGAGTTCTCGCGGGGCATTCCGAAAGCGTTAAACGGCACGACGTGTTCTTCGCCGACGGTGGAAATGTGGCGAAGGATCTGCAGGTGCATGATCCGAGTCAGGTTCCACTTCCCAATCGGTTGATGGCAGAGTTCTTTGGAAGTACGCGAGATCTTGGTCTGACGTATCGGAATCATCTGGTTCCGAATACTCGTGACGCCTCCACGCCCGAGAGTGTCAGGAAGTGGTTCGCTGAAGTGGGGCCTCAAATGGTGGACGGCGACCGGCTTACGATTTACGTGACCGCTCATGGGCATCGGAGTCGTGATCGAAATCAAGATCACAACACTTCGATTGCAATGTGGGGCAACTCAAAAATGGAAATGACCGAACTCGCTCGGCTACTCGACGACCTCGATCCCGGTCTCAACGTCGTGATGGTGATGGTGCAATGCTACACGGGCGGCTTTTCGCACCTGATGTACCGCGGGGGAGATCCTTCCAATGGACTGTCGCCGCAGAACCGCGTCGGTTTTTACGCGACCGTTCACGATCGCCCGGCAGCGGGGTGTACTCCCAGTGTTGATGAGTCTGACTACGTGGAATACAGCACATACTTCTGGGCGGCGATCGCGGCCAAAGACAGATCCGGAAAAGCGATCGCTCCACCCGACTACGATAGGGATGGTCAGGTTTCTTTGGAAGAGGCTCATGCCTACACGATTCTGAATGCAGACACGATTGATGTTCCCGTCAAGACGTCGGGAGAATACCTGCGGAAGTTCAGCAAGTTCGGCAACCGTGCCGGGGAACTCCTTCAGAACGACGAACCGTACAGTGTGGTGCAGGAACACGCTTCCGCGGTTCAGAAAGTTCTGTTGGCGAAGCTGTCTGAGAAATTGAAGCTTGACGGGGAAGCTCGACTGGTCGATGCGTGGGAGAAAACTCAGAACAATCGCCGACGGCGACGTGGACCTGTTCAGACTTCTTCGGCCACAAAGAAAAAAATTGCGGCGGACCTCAAAGCACGCTGGCCGGAACTTGCGAACACGATGAACCCTTTGAGCATTGAGCTACTCACGACGCGTCAGTCGGAATTCGTGAACGCCGTCCAGAATCATCCTCAATACGAAAAACATAAGCGAGAATCCGAGCAGCAGGAGTCACGTTCAGAAGAACAGGAAACTCGGGCGCAATTCGAGCGTTTCCTGCGAGTTGCCGACAACGTGATTCTTGCTGAAAATCTTCGCCGTTTGGAGCTTCCCGATCGGCTGAAGGAGTATCAAAGGATTGTCGCTGCCGAACGCGGAATGTTTCTGTCGCCGTAGAGTTAACGACGCCTGGAATGCAGACCGGGTGGCACGCCTTTGAGCTGGTTTTCGTCAATCTACGAGAACGTTGCGAGCCTGGTATAAGCACGATCGGAATTCTGTCGTGCTGAGTTTGAAAACGAGTATGAAGTGAAGTTTCTGGAGTCACAAAAGAACTACGGAATGTCGGCCGGTACACGTCGCCGTGCGGCCAGCTTAACTGAACGTAAAAGCTGACTCACACAGCGAATCCCGGCCTTTGCTGGCGGCAGAACTTATCCTCTACAGGTACCGCGTTCGTTTTCGAACGTCGATGTTTACACTTTGGTAGCGTGTTGCGAGGTTGCCGGGGCTGAAGAGGTCGGCGCGGATGTGTTCGACGTCGTCCCAGCCGATGGCGTTGGTGAAAATCGTTTTGAGGTATTCTTCACCGAATTCTGAAGGATGCATGCGGCGTTCGTCGTACATCGTGGCATGGACGCAGCGCGGATGAATACTGCCCCACTTGTCTCGCAGCTTGTTGGCAGACACGGAATCCACTTCGAAGCCATCGCGTTTGCTGTATTGCAG
>CAYZYB010000552.1:0-4246 GCA_964481505.1 uncultured Planctomycetaceae bacterium
GCAGAATGAGTGTGGCGACAATCATGAACCACGGAAAGACGCCGATATGAAATATCGTCGCGTTCATGAGATGGAAGACGAGCGCCGCGATCAGTGCCAGTAACCTGGTACGTTTCCAGAGGATCGCCGGAACAATCAGCAGATCAAACAACAGACCTCCCCACACAAAGGAAGTCACCAGCCATTCCGTGTCGACCCACGGGCCGATCACAGGATGCCAGTCTCGACCAGACAACACCATCCGCATTGGCTGACCTGCCAGCCAGTCAGAATTGATTTTCGCAATTCCGCCATAGATGTACGGGATGGCAACCAGAAAACGCAACAGCCACAAAGTCCACGCGCAAACAAACGAACTGGCAGCAGCTGGACGCAGCCATGCGTCGATTGACCACGACCGATGACATGGCAACCACGGTAGGATCAGCCCAATCAGACTCAGCAAATAGTAGTGGTTCTGATAGAACGCCCGGTCCACAAGGAAGACGTAACAAAACGCAAGTCCCAGCAACAGGCTGGACACTCGATACATGGCCCCCAGGATTGTTAGAACAGCCAACCCCTGAATCGCCACAAACAGCCGTTTCATGTTTTCCGGCGACAGTACCTGCACCCATTCCAATCCGAAATACGGAAAGTGATAGCGTGGCAGTTCGTAGTACTGTTCAAAGACATTGCTGGACAGGTAATGTTGGGCCCAGTAAAGCAATGTGGCTCCGTAGGAAATTCGAAACCATACCAACCACAGTCCATCAACGGGCTGAAACAGCCGCTCCAGGAGCGGCTGTTCAGAACTCTTTGATGAAATGTCGGAAGGATTCACAAGAATCGCCCCACGTGTCGCCAGCAGCAGTCTCGGGAACTGCGGTCAGTCGTCTTCGTTCTCATCTTCGTCGCGTTTAGCACGCTTTTTCCCCTTAGCCGGCTCGAACGCTGCCAGAGAAATCGTGAATGTGTTGTCACCGCCTTCTGAAACAGTCACCTTCTGCGGTGTCGCCATCCCCAGTAGTGAGGCGTCTCCTCCATCTCGCGGTTTCAGCACTGAGATCGTGTGTTCACCAATGACAGCACCGTCGCCATTGCTGTACGTGGTGAGTTCAAAATCCCCGGACGAAGTCAGCTGACCCGAAGCAGATTTTCCCGTGTTCTTCCCATCTGACGCAGTGGGGAAGAACATAACTCGACCAGCCGTCACCGGACTGCCATTCATCGTGACTGTGCCGGACACATAAGCTGTGGCTGGCCCGGGAGATCCTCCGCAGCCACAAATTAGACTCAAGCCAGTCCCAAATAACAAGCAAGCGTTCCGTGCTGACACAGACATCGTTAGAACTTTCTAAATCGTAAAATCGTAGTAATTGTGCGGCTAAGAAGTGAGACGCGAACTGCCCCGTTCTGAACTCGCCAAATAGGTTCCGGTGGAAATGAGAGCCGTGTGGGTGGCCGGAGTGGGAGTGAGGTACGAGCAAAACCCCGGGTTTCCTTCGCAAGCTCAGTCCAACTCCGGCCACCCCTAAATACCGAGTGCTCTCATTTCGGTGAGACGTTATTAGAATTCTCCGATAACGTTTCCATCATCAATCGATCCCAGAGCTTCCCATGTGCCGCTGACAGTAAGGTCGTCACCACCCAGCGCTGGGTCTGGAATAAAGCCGGTGTCGATGTTTTCACTGATAAAGCGAACCGAACCGTCGCCCAGTGTGAACTGAGCTCCACCAGGGTGAAAGCTCATGGCACAGTCATCATCGATCGCATTCTGCGGCGAAGTGGGGCTTGTGCCACAGTTAATGACCGAAGGAAGTTCCGTCTTGAACAGCACACGTTCGTCGCGACCGGTGAGGCCAATCCATGAAGGGATATTTTCACCATCTGTACCGGCATAAGACGATTCTCCAACAGCGATCGTGTTTGATGTTCCGTCAGTGACATCACGAATTCGCGTGCCAGCGCTGCGGCCGGCCTCTTGCAGATCTCTGGCTTTGGCAAAGAAGCCACGATCATTAATGCCCACGCAGCCTTTGTAGTCCGTTGTCGCATACCCGACGGCTGGCTGGTCAGAATTAGGACTTCCCCCAGCGTAGTCATAGCCCTGAAAGCTCGCAGGGATGACAGGGGGCAGAATTGATGAAGGGCAGCGAAATGCCGACAGCCGGGTGTCTCCGCCAGGAATGATTGTGCCATTGCTATCGAAATAGTTTTTGAAGACGCACCAATTCGCACCGCGCGGGTCGTCAATTGTCGTGAATCCATTTGCTGCCGTCGCGGTCATGGGCAATTGCTGAAACAATGGCCCCTGATCGATGAATGGCAACAACATGACAGACCACCCATAGCCGTCATCGTCACAGCCATTGTTGTCGTCCACAGCCGAAAACGCTCCCATTGGGAACATTCGATACACGTCGTGATAGTTGTGCAGTGCGAGGCCAATCTGTTTTAGATTGTTCTTACATTGTGTGCGACGTGCTGCTTCGCGAGCCTGTTGAACGGCAGGCAGCAGCAAGGCGATCAGAATAGCGATGATCGCAATCACCACGAGTAATTCGATGAGCGTAAATCCGCTGTGTTTTACCTTGGGGGTTTTCATAATAATTTCCTTAAAAGAGAGAGTACTACAGGAGGCTATCGCTCCATGGTCCTGTGATTGCAAATGTGACTCCAGGAGTCTGAGCATTGACGAACAACCATTGCCCGTCGGGTGAAAATGTCGCACCGGCCCACTCTTCACTGCGGAAATCACCGGTCAGATTGTGAGGCTCGCCCTTCAGGACGATGTTGTTCCTCGCAAACGTAAACAGTTTGCCGTCCGGCGTCAGTCCGTGAATGCGATGTGGCACAACGTCGCCGTCTTCGCACAACACAATTCCGCCACGCGGACTGACGGTGAGATTGTCCGGACTGTCCAGCACTTCCGCAGATGGTGATTCAAAAATCAGCTTCAATTTTTCCTGGCGAGGGTCATATTGCCAGATCTGCCCCAGCCCCTTGTCACCACCACTGGTGGAATCAAGGTAAACAAGTCCGCTTCCGAAGAAGCAGCCTTCGAGACGAGCAAACGTTGTTGCTTTTTGAGCCTTGCCCTGATGGAAAACACCAAGTCCATCGCCACACGGGTTTTCGGGATCTTTACCGATCGAATCTTCCGTGTGTCCGCGTTCCGCGTCGTCAATGTCGACCCATGTGACGTCAAATTCCTGGCCAACCGTGATACCAGTCCTGACGTCTTCGCGACCTGTCACTTTCATCATCTGCAGCTTGCCACCAGCAGACAGATTCTGTTGCTCGCTGGGCAGAAAACGATAGAAACCTGCTGTCTTCTGATCTTCCGTTTCGTAAACGATGCCTGTGTTGGGATCAACAGCAACGGCTTCATGCTTGAAGCGCCCCATGGCCTTCAGTGGCACGGCGGCTGCGGTTCCTGATGCGGGAACTTCGAAGATCCAGCCATGGTCTTTTTTGAACGGGAACGCTTCACCGTCATCGACACCATTTGCATTCAGCACGGTTTCTTCACAAGACAACCATGTGCCCCATGGCGTTGCCCCGCCCGCACAATTCTTGACCGTACCCGCCAGGCTGGCTCGAGCTTCGATCCATTCACCGGTGACACTATTAAACTTCAGTGTCGTACAGCCACCGGCTGCCTCGGGATCATACGTGAATTCCGGGGATCCGAATTCGATGTCGTGCGTTTTCAGTTCATGATTGCGGATCAGCGTGACTATCCCGTCGACATCGCTGACGACGCCCATTCCGTCATGATCAGCGGGGGTAGTGCCGCCTCCAGCAAGTGGCTCCCCCGTCCAGCCAAACGATCGATACCGAAATCCTTCCGGCAAGCTCAGCAGATCCAGCCCTGTGGCTTCGTCGGCAACGGGCCGCAGAGCTCCAAAGCCATCTATTCGATAACTCGCGGCTCCCTGACCAACACGCTGCAGCAAGCTGCCAAACGTTGTCGCCAGCCCCATAGTGGCGACGGATTTAAGAAAATGTCTCCGACCCCGATTGTTGATGGTCGTCATTGTGCCTCTGCATTTTGGACTTTGTTGGTTCCTGACGGCCGGGGATTTTGCGACAGAATGTGAAGATCATGTTAAGAGTTTGTTATAATTCCAGGATGTTCCCGCCGAAATCCCGACAGGCTCTGCACCGCTGCTTTTGCGCAGTATTTCCTGTGGTCAGACGCAGCCAGACTTTTTGGCAAAGCAGCTTGAACGCCGTTTGGCCTGCCCTGTGGGGGGAGTTG
>CAYZYB010000553.1:0-4242 GCA_964481505.1 uncultured Planctomycetaceae bacterium
GGGCATGTATGCTCTTGCGGATAGCGATTCGTGCAGGCCTCGTCAGGGATAGTATGTGAAGGACTCGTCAGCTTTCAAACAGACGGAGACCAAATCGCGGCAATTTCAGAGTGATGTTCGGTGTTTTTAAGTTCATTGCTGCAGAACCTTTGACTAATTGGAATGGTGCTGGTTGAATAAAATTTTGGACGTCAACGCAGGTGCGTGCGTCTTTGCTTTCCCACTTACAGGCTTTTCACCACATGAAGTTTTCGTTCTTCACTGCTTTGGTACTTTCTGTCCTGGCCGGCTCTTCTTCGTTCGCGGCAGAAACACCGAACGTTGTTGTGATCATGGCCGATGACCTCGGTTACGGTGATGTTAGCTGCTATGGTGCGACGGCTTTGCAAACGCCGAATATTGACAAACTGGCGGCACAGGGGTGTCGATTCACCAGCGGCTATTGTTCTGCTTCAACATGCACACCGACGCGGTATTCGATGCTGACCGGAAGCTATGCATTTCGAAAAGCACGCACGGGCATCGCACCACCGAACGCTCCCGCGATTATTAAGCCAGGCACAGAAACCATCGCGTCAATTCTTAAGCGAGCGGGTTATGCGACGAGCGTTGTGGGAAAATGGCATCTTGGGCTCGGTGCTGAAGGCGAAAAGGGCAAAGAAGGCGGGCCCGACTGGAATGGCGAACTCAATCCGGGTCCGCTGGAGATCGGCTTCGATTCCTGCTTTCTGTTGCCAACAACCAACGATCGTGTTCCGCAGGTTTACGTTCAGGATCATCGCGTGCTGAATCTGGATCCGAAAGATCCGTTGTGGGTTGGCAGGAAGAAACCTTCGGAAGATCATCCGACCGGAATGACGCATCGTGACACGTTGAAAATGGACTGGTCGCATGGGCACAATTCGACCATTCATAACGGGATCAGCCGCATAGGATTTTACACCGGCGGCCACGCGGCTCGCTTTCGAGACGAAGACCTTGCCGACAAATGGGTCGAAAAATCGAACGAGTTTATGGAGCAGAATAAGGACAATCCGTTCTTCCTGTTCTTTTCGTCACACGATATTCACGTTCCTCGCATGCCTCACGAACGGTTTCAGGGCAAGACGTCTCTGGGCTATCGCGGCGACGCGATTGTGCAGCTGGACTGGTGTGTTGGTGAAGTGATGAAGACACTCGATCGATTGAACCTGGCGGAGAAAACTCTCATCGTCTTCTGTTCTGACAACGGCCCGGTCCTGGATGACGGATACAAAGACGACGCCATCGAAAAGATAGGCGACCACCGTGCAGCTGGTCAGTTCACGGGGGGCAAGTACAGCGTTTACGAAGGCGGCACAAGAACGCCCTTCATCACGCGATGGAAGGGCCGCATCACGCCCGGCGTTTCCGACTCCATGGTTTGCACGATAGATCTCGCGGCCAGTCTTGCGTCACTTTGCGGCCAGTCTCTGCCCGACAGCGCCTGCGTCGATAGCTTCGATGTTTCCGGTGCATTGCTTGGAACAGCAGATGCGAAGGGTCGCGATCACCTGGTTCAGCAGGACAATGGTTCGAATGGCACCTTCGGATTACGAGCGGGCGACTGGAAACTGCACAAATACGGGAAGAAGACAGCTCGGAATGTCGTTGTCGAAAAGAAGCTGGCGAACACTCCGGTGCCCAGGTATCAACTCTTCCACATTTCAGAAGATCCTGGTGAAAAAACAAACGTCATCGAAAAGCATCCCGACGTTGCGGCCCGGTTGAAAGCTCAACTGGAAAAGATCATCAAGGACGGTCGCAGCCGTCGGTCGGGCGCGTAAGACGCGTTGCAGATGAGGTCGTCGATTGGCGCTGTGTTTTGGATTCCAGGCACTCTTCATCAAAACCTCGGCTTGCCGCATTCAATCGACGTACGGATCGGCTGGTTTTCCTTTGCCGTCGTTGTTGCGGAACCACTGAGTCAGCGTGCGGTCCAGGGCGTTGGCGAATTGTTGTACGTCTTTCTGATTGAAAGGTCTTGGACCGCTGGTTTCCATTCCGGCGGCTCGCAGTTCTTCCATCATGTTGCGTGACGCTAGTCGGCCCTGCACTGTGTTGTGATCGAAAATTTCACCACGGTGCCCGATTGCGATGCCCGATTTTTCGACGACGCGCGCTGCCAGAGGAATGTCACTGGTGATGACGATGTCGCCCGACTGCATCATTTCGACGATCTTGTCGTCTGCGATGTTGGCGCCCTGTGTGACAGTGATCAGGTGGATCAAATCGGATGTCGGAATGTGCATTGGCTGATTCGCCACCAGCACGACCTCGATCTGCATCCGGCGTGCGGTCTTGAACAGCACGTTTTTCACTTCGCCCGGGCAGGCATCTGCATCGACCCAGATGCAAACCATGTATTTTTCTTTGGTCAAGGACTTTGGTCTTATTTCGTCTTTGATGGTGATTTGAAAAACGCAAATGGGATGTTGATGGGTGCCACGGCAGCCTTTGGCTGGTTGACGAGTGTACTCGTTCACTAAGTCAGATAGAATCCCGTCCATTGAGGATCCTGCTGTTTGTTGGGGGTCGTTTCAAAATCGCTGGTCTGATGCTCTATGGCTCTGCTCTTTGAATTTTGCTTCTACGTCGGCGCCGTACTTGCGTTAGTCGGTTTGGTCTGGCTATTGCGTTGTCTTCTGAGTGGAGCGTTTCGGAAGGCGATCTTTCCTGTCGGCGTTTTATTGCTGGGAGCCGTTCTTTTGATTGGCCCGGCGGTTGTGTCACGCAATATGTCTGTTGACCTTGGGCCACGCGAAACGATGGTCGACAACGAACGTCATATTTCGCTGACCGGCTGGGACGGTGATACCTACGACTTTTTAGCTGACAAGACGGACACCACCGTCCTGCAAATGGGCAACGCAGATGTCAATGACGCGACACTGGACCTCCTGTCTGATATGTCCGCGCTTCGAGAACTCGATCTCAATGATACGTCGGTCACGGATGCCGGAATCGCGAAACTTACAAAGCTGTCAGCTCTTCAAACTCTACGTTTACGTGCAACAAAAATCACGGACAACGGTTTTCGTGACCACCTGTCGACTATGGAAGCATTGCGGCAAATCGATTTGCGAGAAACTGCAGTGAGTGTCGAAGCTGTTGACGAATGGAAGTCAGCAGAAGACGGTAGAAGGGCATTTCAATGATATTCATCCTGGTTATCATCGGGGTCATTGTTTTACTTTTGGCTGGATTCCTGATTATGTGGTTCTTCTCAAAATCGAAGCCCGAAAACTCTTCCTCTGCGGCGACGACTGTTCCATCTAAAGGGGGCCTGGATCTCACGGGGCAAACCGGAATTGTTCTGGATGCCGGTACTGAACACCTGCCGTTGCATGGTCACTATCTGGCGCGTGCCTGCGACCTGGCTTACTATGCAGAAGCTGAAGGTGCCGCGAAATTTCGAACGGAGCTGAATCTGGAAGCTCGACTCATCAGTGTCGATAACACTCAGGCCTACGTCGGCGAAAACGAAGGATCGATTGTTGTTGCATTCCGTGGATCAGAATCACCAACCAGTATTGACGGATTCAAAGACTGGCTGCTGACGAATGCTCGCAATTTTCTGGTGCTGCCCGAAGGACGCATTGGCACTGACTTTGCCGCAGCCGGTGTTGGAGCTCGTTTTCATCGCGGCTTTATGGAGGCACTGGCAGAAATCTGGACGCCGCTGCATGTTGCCGTGGAAGAGGCTCTGCGTCGGAAAGAACGTCCTGTTTGGGTGACTGGCCATAGTCTTGGTGGTGCGATTGCAAAGCTGGCGGCGTGGCGTTTTCATCAGAAGTTTATTGCGGTTCATCGTATTTGCACGTTCGGTGCGCCGATGACCGGCAACAAAGCGGCGGCGGACGCGTTTCTTCGAGAATTCCCTGGTAGTGTGATTCGTTATGTGGACCACTGTGACATGGTTCCGAAGCTGCCAACAATGAGTCTCCTGAGCAACGAGTATGATCATGTCCAGCGAGAAATTGTGCTCGGATCTTCTGGTGGAGACGACGCTGCTGGTCTGATTGCCAAAGCAGCGGCCAACGGAGGAGATGTAGAAGGCGGCGAACTGGCGGCTTCTGTTGCGAGCGGTCTTTGGGACAACGTTCGTTCCGGAATTTCCGCTCACCTGATGGGCAACTACATCGATCGTATTTCCGAATCGATGAGTTGATTGCGTGACGGATAGATGGTGCCCGGTCCGGATGTGTTGCCAACGTCGCACAA
>CAYZYB010000554.1:0-4240 GCA_964481505.1 uncultured Planctomycetaceae bacterium
GTATCAAAATAATGATGAACTTTCCTACACAGTGCGTGACGGAGGCAAAGCCAGAACAATCAGCGGCGTCCTGCCTGAAAGCGTAAGCATCATTCATGTCACAATGACAGGCTCAGGCAATGTGATGGCGACCGCTGACGATAAGCCTGTCTTTGATGGCGAAGTTGGTACGCTGAACACAATGCCGATCGACGGTCTGCACGTCGGAAATGACACGGGCGGAAAAGTGGGCAACTACAAAGACGCGTTCGAATACAACGGAGTCATCAGAAGGGTAAAGATCGAAATCCAATAACGTTTCTCGGCATGCCAACCGAAACAATCGAACATGACACCGTACCTCATCATCGACGGCTACAACCTCATGCACGCCGCGGGAATCGCGCAGCAGCGGTATGCCCGTGGGCAAATGGAACGCTGTCGAGCTCGAATGAATCGAGAACTCGTGGCCTTGCTGGACCCAGACGTGATTCGGCAGGCGGTCATCGTCTACGACGCTTTTGAATCGGTATCCAACGACAACCGGCGTCAGATCATTAACGGCCTGATGGTCGTCTTTGCTCCGATGGGAACAGATGCCGACAGCGAAATCGAGCGTCTGCTGTTACAGCACAGCGTTCCCAGGCGAGTGATCGTCGTGTCCAGTGACCACCGACTCCACAAAGCCGCCGCTCGCAGAAAAGCACGGTGTGTCGATAGCGAAGATTTCTGGGCGAGTCTCGAAGTGGAGCCTGAGCCAGCATCGTCCACAGTTGCTGCACCTGAAAAAGACGAAACCTCGAAAACGGCAAAAGCGCCTGACCACGTCGTTGACGAACTGCAAAAATTCGCCGAAGACGCTCAGCGGATTGAAGAGCCCGGTGACCAGAATCTGCCAGGCACCGCCGTATTCGACGAAGAGTATCTGCGAGACCTCAATGAAAAGAACTTTGGATAGCGCGGATGATTACACATCAAATGGCATCCGTAGGGCCGGCTCCTGCTGGCCGCAACCATGAACAGCGACCGACAGCAGATTGTTGCCTTTGAAACGGGTGGCCGGGGTTGGACTGAGCTTGCGAAGGAAACCCCGGGGGTTCGCTCGCACCCCACTCCAACGCCGGCCACACTCTACAACTTCGCAACTTTCTGCGACTACACCCCTCCTCACGACTTTGACCATAACCGGTCGCAACTTTCTGGATCCTGCCTTAAACTCCTCGTTGAGCAATAACCGCCATCCGGGCGGTCACCATTCAACTCTTTCCCAGACATCAATTTTCGGTCGTTCTACTCCCATGTCAGCAGATTACACGGTCATCATCGGACTTGAAGTTCATACGCAATTGAAAACACAGTCAAAGCTGTTTTGCGGTTGCCCAAACAAGTTCAATCCGGATGAGCCGAACACTCAGACGTGCCCCGTTTGCCTCGGTCTGCCTGGAGCACTGCCGGTGATGAATCGGCATGCCTTTGATCTCTCCGTAAAAACAGCGCTGGCGTTAAACTGCGGCATCCCAACGTTCACCAAGTGGGATCGCAAGCAGTATTACTATCCCGACTTGCCGAAGGCTTACCAGATCAGCCAGTTCGATCTTCCGATGAGCGAAAATGGATGGCTCGAAATTGCCAACGACGAAGAAGGCGGTCCCGTGCGGCGAATTGGCATTACGCGAGCACACCTGGAAGAAGACGCCGGAAAAAACATCCACGACGAAAGCGGCGGACGCGGTGACAGTTGCGTCGATCTGAATCGAACCGGAACGCCGCTGCTGGAAATCGTCAGTGAGCCGGATCTTCGTTCCGCGTCAGAAGCTCGGCGCTACCTCGAAGACATGCGAACTCTGCTGTTATTTGTCGACGTGTCCGACTGCAACATGCAGGAAGGTTCACTGCGATGTGATGCAAATGTTAACCTGCACATTCACAACGCGGACGGCAGCAAATCTGCGACGCCAATTGTCGAACTCAAGAATATGAACAGTTTTCGTAACGTCGAGATGGCCATCGAATACGAAGTGAAGCGTCAACACAAAGAGTTCCAAAAGACCGGACAAACCATCGAAGGCTCCACCAAAGTCACTCGAGGCTGGGACGCAGAAGCAAACCGCACGTTCGCACAGCGCGAAAAGGAAGATGTGTCCGACTATCGCTTCTTTCCAGATCCGGACCTTGTGCCGGTCGTCCTGAAAGAAGAAGAAATTGAAGCGGTCCGCAGCTCACTGCCTGAAACGCCTGCACTAAAGTGCGATCGCTTCAAAACCGAACTTAGCCTGACTGAGTACGATGCCAACGTGATCATTGGCCAGGGGCCGGACTTCACAGGTTATTTCGAAGAAGTGGCAAGAGCTTGTGGCGACGCAAAAATTGCAGCGAACTGGAGCACTCAGGACGTTCTCCGAGATCTGAAGTCTGACGAACTCAGCATCACCGACTTTCCGGTCACTGCCCCGATTCTTGGGACTCTGCTGAAGTGGATCACCGACGACAGACTCACCAACAAGAGTGCTCGAGAAGTCTACGGGTTGCTGAAGGACAAGTCCGCTTCCGGACAGATCTCAATCGATGATGTGGTTTCTCTGGCTTCTGAACGTGAAATTGTGAACGACACCGGAGCTTTGGAAACTGCCATCACCGCGGCCATCGCCAGTCGTCCCGATGCGGTAGAAGACGTCAAGAACGGCAAGCATCAGGCGATCGGACCGATGATGGGCATGGTGATGAAGCAGGTAGGTGGTGCGGATCCGAAGGTTGTGCGAGCGATGCTGATCAAGATGTGTGAGGAAGCTTAGCAGCATGGCAGATCAACCGTCGTTGCCGCGAGAAGAGTACATTGAACAGGAGTACTTTTTTCGCATTTACCGAGAGCGGCTGCTGGAAGGAATGCCTTCGCAGGACATCCTGAAGACTGTCCACGAAGAAATTCTGGCAACCACTCGATTGCCGATGGCCATCGATTTCATGCGCACGGAAATCCTGCACAATGGTCGGATCAGTGATGCGATGGAGCGTCTGGCGCACTACTTCACTCCGTTTCAAACCTACGTCCTGAATCGCGCTGAAGACGAAGTCGCTCGGTTTGATCAGGTTACGGGCCTGGAGATACTTGAGCGGGAAGCGAAGTTTCGTTCTGAATCTGCCTCAATGCCGGGACTGTTTGTCTACCAGTTCGAATGCCTCGCAAGAAATCGTCTCGGATACGGTGACGGGCTGGGCGCCATGGCTGCTGATTCTGCGTACGACGAACGCTGGCGGAAATGGATCAGAGGTCTTCGTGCCAATCTTGGCGCGTACGAACTTTCAGAACTCGTCTTCCGCGCCTCCCAGCATTATCTGACGCTCCGTAGCTCACACCCCGGTAAGGTGGAGGCAGCTTCTTCGGATGATGCTGCGGCCACGGGACTATTCGATGAACAAGCGGGGCGAATCGCAAAAGCCAACGTTGGTCGTGATCCACTGCACTTCTTTGCGGCGCTCCAACGTCAATTGGGCTACCCGCAGATTCCACAAACCAGGCGGGTTCATGATGAAACACTGTCACCGATGCTCGAAGGTCGCTTACTAAAGATCGAACAACGATTGAAGATTGTCGAGCTCGAACAAAAAGGCGGCATCGATCTCACAAAATTCTACAAGACCGAAGACTCCGACGTTCCTCCGGCGTTTCGAGATGATCCTGAACTGAACTGAACTGACGAACGACGCGGCCAGAAAAATCCTCATCGACAGCGCGTCATCTAAAGACAGCTTGCCAAAGGCACTACCCGCGACAGATCTGTTCAACCCGGAGCGCAAAATCGCGAACAGCCAGCATCGTCGCTTCCAGATCCTGAACCGGTCGTTCTGACTTGTGAACTTTCTGCATTCGGCGAACCAGTTGCCCGTATTCTGGCGAGTCAATACCCGGAACAGTCAGGTCCTGAGCATTCCCGCGCACCATACGCAGGCAGTCGATCACCTCACGCAGCATGATGTAGGCTTCGGCGGTGCGATTGAATTCAATCTCCGACAACAAATCTACGTTTCTGGCAGCTTCCATCGCGACCATCGTATTGGGTGATCGCAGCGAAGGATGCCGGTCGGCAAAGGTCAATTGCAGGGCTTGCACGGCGTACTCACAGTCAACCAGCCCCCCCAGATTCCGCATCGCATTCAATGTACGACCACCGACGAATTGACGGATCTGCTTCAGGCGAAGGCCCCCCAGCGCTTCAAAGCCAAACGACTGACCACAATCGCTCACCTCGTGCCGCAGTGTGAC
>CAYZYB010000555.1:0-4236 GCA_964481505.1 uncultured Planctomycetaceae bacterium
GTACCGCACTGTGCCTGTGTTTTGGCTGTTTTCGTTGCCAAGTGTCGTACTGTTTTCGTATGCTCGCCGTTCTCGCTGTCCCGATTCCCGCCTCTGGAGCCCCTTCATGAACAACCAAACTCGCCGTTCGTTCCTAAAAAAGTCTACCGCAGCCACTCTTGCTTCTGGTCTGTATGCCAGCGGTGCTCCTGCTGATGAAAGTAAGAATCCGCTGGAAAAACTTAACATCGCCTGCATCGGTACCGCAAATCGTGCGGCTAAAGATGTCGAAGGCGTAATGACCGAAAACCTGGTAGCCCTTTGCGATGTGGATGCTTTGTATCTTGATCGTTCAAAAAAAATGCTAAAGGAAAAAAACGGTCTCGAACCGCGTACGTACGCTGACTACCGCGAAATGCTGGAAGTCGAGGGCGACAAAATCGACGCCGTCACTGTGGCCACCACCGACCACCATCATGCTCCAGCATCTATTCGAGCCATCCGAGCTGGCAAACACGTTTACTGCGAAAAACCGCTCACTCACACCGTTCAGGAAGCTCGAATCATCACCGAAGCAGCGGCTGAAAAAGGGGTAGCCACTCAGTTGGGCACTCAAATCCACGCTGGTGACAACTATCGTCGAGTGGTCGAAATCGTCCAGAGCGGTGCTATTGGAGACGTCACTGATGTGCATGTATGGGTCGGCAAAGGCTGGGGCATCACTGAGCTCACTGGCATTGAAGAAACTCCTCCAGAGACTCTGAATTGGGATCTGTGGCTTGGAGCCGCTCCGACACGTCCGTTCGTCAAAGGCCGTTACCATCCCGCTCAGTGGCGACGTTTCTGGGACTTCGGTCAGGGAACACTGGGCGATATGGCTTGTCACTACATGGACCTGCCATTCTGGGCTCTCAAACTACGACATCCGACTCATTGCGAAGCCGAAGGTGCCGAAGTCCACGAACAAATGGCTCCCACCGGTCTAACTGTTCGCTACAAGTTTCCCGCTCGAGAAGGCCTCGTCGCTTGTAACCTGACATGGCACGACGGCGATCGCATTCCAAAAGAAGTCGCTGGCGAACGCGTACCAGCAAGCGGCGTTATGTTTGTCGGGACAAAAGGAAAGATGTTTGCCAACTACGGCAGCTACCGAATGTTCTCGTTAGAAAAGGGAGCCGATGACTTCAAAGGCTTCAAGCCGCCAGAGAAAACCATCGCTGACTCGATCGGTCATCACCAGGAATGGATTAAAGCCTGCAAAGACGGTTCGCCAACCACGTGCAACTTCGACTATTCCGGTGCTTTGACGGAAACAGTGCTGCTGGGCAACGTCGCTTATCGGACCGGCAAGTCGCTGGACTGGGATGCTAAGAATCTAAAGGCGACCAACAGTACAGAGGCAGATGCTTTCATCAGTAAAGAGTACAGAGCTGGCTGGGAAGTGTCTTAGTCAGAGACTTCCAAAGAGAGCAAATCAGAAACGTGAAGAGAGCTTCGACAGCGGATTTGTCGAAGCTCTTAGTGTTTTTGAATATGTAATAATAAGAAAGTAGTAGTTATAGAAGAGGGACATCGAATTGTTGATAAGTGCTTTCAACTAAGCCGCAACATCAATTAGTAAAAAGACTTACTAAGAAACAGCTGGTGTGTGTTAATAGTTGACATCAGTGTTGTTTGTCGTCGAAAACCAGTGAGCAGATAGTGCTACTTAACAACAACTAAGACACGAAGGGAACCGGTTGGTGAATAGAACAGCAGGACGACCCAGGTGACTAAAGGACGCACCAACAAGTTATCAACAAACTTGTTGACAAGTAACACCACAGCGTGCAGTGGTCTATTGGCCTTCAACGTACAACAGCTGAATATTGGTGTTGGGCAGTTTTTGTTGAAGCAGAGAAACACCAGTTTCCGTGACCGCTGTACGCGTGACCTTAAGATCTTTGAGTGCGGTGAGATCTTCCAGATCTTTTAGGCCGTTGTCCGAAACCGTGGTCGATCCGAGGTGCAGGAACGTGAGCTGATTAAGGTTTTTAAGAGAAGGCAGTCCGCCATCAGATAGCTGAGTGTTATCAAGATTTAACCACTCAAGAGTGGTCAGTCCGGCAAGGTTTTCTACGCCAGAATCAGAAACAGCCACTCGCCACAGGTTGAGCTTCTTCAGGTTCGAAAGACCGGCAAGATGAACCATACCAGCATCGGAAATCTGAGCATTTTCGCTGAGATCAAGCTCTTCAATCGTCTTTAGCTCAGCCAGATGAGCGATCCCGTCGTTCGAGATCTGATTGAACGCGAGGCGGACTTTCTTTAATGCTGGATAACGACTAAACAGTTTTATCCCGTCGTCGCTGATCGTAGTGGTTTTCATGTAGAGCTCTTCGAGTTTCACCAACTTGTCGAGCGGTTCCAGGCCAACTTCGCTGACCCACAGGCCATCGAGTGCGAGGACCTTGAGATTGACGAGTCCCGCCAAATGAGCGACGCCGTCGTCGTCGACCGTTGTAGCACCGCTGGTGCCGTTGAGCCGGAGAGCCTTTAGTGAGGTCAGTCCCTTAATATGCTCCATCCCATCGTTTCCGACAGGACAACCGCGTAAGTCAAGATTTACCAACGGTGATTCGGTACCAGCAAGATTTTTCAGTCCCGCATCAGAAACGTCCAGATCGTTGAGCAGGACAGAGGACACTCGCTTGAGTGCCGCCACATGAATCAACGCATCGTCACCGGCGGTAGTTTCTCGCAGGTTTACTTCCAGGATGTTACCGTCGCCGTTCCGTTTGAACTGCGCACCAGCAGCTTCGAGCGCCGCTACGGCTTCGGCATTGTCAGGTTCATCAGGAGACGGAAGCAGTTCCGGGATGACTCGACTGGCGGGATTCCCAGCTTCGCGAGCACCGTTATTGGTCGATTCTTGACATCCAGCAAAGACGATCAGAAAAAGAAGACAAACAGAGCGTTTCATAGGACGTTTCTTTGCGAAAGATGGCGGGATTTCAGAGATCGACTACGTGGCCATATCAAACGGTAGCTCACGATATCGTGATCGTCGGTGTTCAGGAGGACTTTAGTAGCGAGTCATCGATTCATCCAGATTCAGGAGTGCGCGGGCAACCGTCGTCCAGGCAGCGAGTTCAACAGGATCAATCGTATCGGCCCGTTTCGACAAGCCGTTTGAAACACTGTTCGCGGCAGCAGCGGGGTCCGTTTTGTATTGTTTGGTCGCTGATTTGAGGAGATTCAGCAGCAGCTTTTGTTCGGCCGAATTTGGTGTCCGAGACACCGCCAGCAACATGCCATAGTTAAGTCGATCAATCGCCGAATCGCCAGGGCTTTCTATGATCATCCGGGCCGCGAAGGCGCGGGCAGCTTCGACGAAAGTCGGGTCGTTGAGCAATGTTAGCGCAGCCAAAGGTGTATTGCTGAGCGGTCGTTGGGCCGTACATTCTTCTCGGCTGGGAGCGTCGAAAGCTTTCATCATCGGATGCAGAAACTGTCGCTGCCAGTGGACATAAAGACCGCGACGCCATTGCCGATCGTCTTCGTGGGACGCGTATTTTCGGACAGGAAAGTTCAGATGCCGGTAGTAGCCAACTGGTTGATAGGGTTTAACACTCGCTCCGCCAACTTTGCGAACCAGCAGCCCGGAAACGTCCAGAGCATAGTCTCTAATCATTTCCGCTGGCAGCCGGAAGGTGGACTGCCGCGCGTACAGTGCGTTGCTAGGATCGATCTCTCGAAGGTCTACCGTCCACGCCGACGACTGGCGATATGTTCGACTCATCACGATCCGCTTCAACAGGTCCCGAACGTTCCAGCGACTACTAACCAATTCCAACGCCAGTTGATCGAGAAGTTCGGGGTGTTCCGGTGGAGCCCCCTGCCCTCCAAAATCGTCTAGAGCCGGCGAGATTCCGGAACCAAACATCAGATACCAAAACCGATTTGCGAACACGCGAGCCGTCAGCAGCCCGGAACCGTTTTCGGCGTCGCAAAGCCAGTTAGCGAGATCGAGTCGAGTCGCTCGGGGGCCCGAAAGACTGATTTTACCAAGGAATACCGGGATCGCTGACTCCACCACGGGTCCGCTTTCGTCCAGCCAGTTTCCGCGAGGCAGCAACCGCATTTCGCGTGGCGTGGTTGCCACACTAATCATTGTTACCCGCGCGGCTCGTTTCAGGTCGTCGATATCGAAGCCCAGCTGCTTCTTTTGTTCAGCCAGCGTTTTGTTGTCAGGGTCGGCAGCCAACTGTTCGTTGA
>CAYZYB010000556.1:0-4230 GCA_964481505.1 uncultured Planctomycetaceae bacterium
GACGTACCCTTTGCTAAACAAATCGAATTTATAGGTCTGGCGAATGTGGCGATGCAGGCTTACGGAGTTGAATTGGGTGAGGATGTAGATCCTCTCCATTTCGCTGTGTATGCAATTGGAAATGGGAACGTCGATCAGCCTGTATTTTCCGCCGATCGGCACGGCAGGCTTTGAACGGTATTGAGTGAGTGGCATCAGGCGAGTGCCAGCTCCACCACCGAGAATGAGGCTGATAATGTGATTCATTTCCATCTTTCCAGTGGGCAGTTTCTCGTACTATTCAATGAACCCATAGGATATCGACTGGCTATTCGCTGCCAATTCGTCTGCATTGGTTTTCCGCCAGGAACAACAAGATCTGCCATTGCGTCTCCTACCGTGACAGTTATTCTGAACAGGTAACTTATCCGGTTGTGACTTGATTCAGACAATTTGCCATGTGGAACACTCCAACCGGCCTGAGAATACTCACTGGCCCTGAAGCTCTACCAGTTCGCGATGCGATTAGCTGGATGGTGGACATGATTCACGAAGAGGCATCAGGGTACGCGGATTCGCATCGTTCGAATGTTGAACTCTTTGATGGGCTCACGTGGACTCAGCGACTGGCATTGCTTGATGAGGTTTCAGCCGCCTTATTGCTGCCATCTCCTGAAATAACGAACTGCGGCGCTGTACACGATGCTACGGTTGGAGCGATTTTTGGCACTCTGGAGATCCTGATCGAGGCAGAAATTTACAATGGCTATGGTTTTGACAACCGCCGAGCAGTGCGCGATGCTTATCGCAGTTGTTTTGAACCATGCACGGACGATGGTGAGGTTCTTCCCACTACTCTTGGTGACGCGCGGCTCGATCGCTGGGGCTATGTTGTTGACTTGCTGGCGTGTCGCGTCCTTCACGATCGCGACTACGAGCTGGCCGACCGAGTGTTGGATCTGGACCCCGAAAAAGCGGAGTTGTTTCGGCGGCTTCTGGGTATCGACGATTCCTATTATGCAGCTTCAGGAGACGACGTTTCTGAAACGCACGCA
Organism: uncultured Planctomycetaceae bacterium; assembly: GCA_964481505.1. GTDB lineage: Bacteria > Planctomycetota > Planctomycetia > Planctomycetales > Planctomycetaceae > Fuerstiella. Next base: position 1,035 of record CAYZYB010000556.1, read on the forward strand.
GCCGTCACGATTCAACGAATTCGAGAGTTGGCGGCGAGTGATTCCTGACGTCACTGCGTTGTCAGCATTTCTTCGAATCGCGAGCAAACTCTTTTAATCGCGTCTTCAAGGGGCCCTGTTGTTGTTGCTCCTGATGCAAGTTTATGGCCGCCGCCTTCGAATTCTTCTGCCAGAACCGCCACATTGTGTGGCGGTCGACAACGCAGGCTGAATTTGATTTTGCCTGTCGGTAATTGCACGGCGATAAATGCGGCTTCCGCTCCCGCGATCGTCAGGCATTCATTGACAAGGCCCTCTGAATCTGCCGGAACGGCATTCGTTTCTTTCAAGTCCTGATCGCTTGCGAAGATCCATACCAGGCGTCCATCGCCGGATGTCTGCATTCTGGACAGAACACGTCCGGCCAAATGAACGCGAGCCAGCGACTTTTGTTCGTAAAGCAGGTTGTACAATTCGTGGGGAACAGCTCCCAGTTCCATCAATGCCGCTGCTGTACGCACCGTTGTTGCTGAGGTGGAGGGAAATCGAAACCAGCCAGTGTCGGTTGCAATCGCTGCATACAGCGCAGAGGCTGCGCTCGGAGCAAATGAAAGGCCGAGATACTCGCTCAATTCGAAAATGAGTTCTCCGGTCGCAGCAGATTCGACGTCCTTGAATTCGGTAGCCCCCATGTTGTCGGAGCTGACGTGATGGTCGATCACGACACGCTTCTTACCTGCTTTCTGAATGACATCTGCCATTGCTCCCAATTGCTGCCACGCACTGGTGTCGACAATCACATGGACATCAACATCAGGAATATCTTTGGCGGCAATGTGTTCGCCGAGTTTCAGGATTCGCTGATCAGGATTCAAAAATCCCAGGTTTGCTGGTGGAGCGGTGGCGTTGACGATCGTGCAGTCTTTGCCGCATGCTTCCAGGATTGAGGCCATCCCGAGTTCCGAACCCAATGCGTCGGCATCCGGTCTTACATGACTGGAGATGAGAAACGTCTGGTTGTTTTCAAGGACGTTCCGGAATGGAGCCCAGTCTATTGATGACACCGAATTGCTTTCACAGGACGCCGATTGTTTGCTTCGCCAGGATCCTCGACCGTAACAGATCAAACACTCCGGAACAACATGCGGAGCTATTTGAAGCTGAATACGTCCGCTTGCGGCAGGTCTTCCAGGGAGCCCAGTCCAAAGAGCTTAAGAAATCGTTCGCCCGTACGATACGCGATATCGGATCGACGCTTGCCCGTACGCTCGATGTCCACCAGACGCAGTCGGATCAGCTGCCGCAGAATTGTTTGTCGGTTGCGGTTGCTGATTTCAGACAGCTCTTCTTTCGTAACTGGCTGGTTGTACGCCACGAATGCCAGGACCTCTAGTGTTTCCGGTGACAGCCGAACTTCTCGCGGGCCGAGTCCGAACACTTTCAGGGCGACGTTGGCGAACTTCTCACGAAGCTCCATACGAAATCCACCTTCGTGCAGCCGGATTTCGTAGGGGCGATTTTCCGCGGCGTAATCTTCATTGAGCTGGTCGATGAGTTTGACGGCCAGGCGATGGTCGGTGTCGTTGCCGATCAGAGAAGCCAGCTTGCGAGCGGTTAATGCCACGTCGCCGCCTACAAACAAAGCGCCTTCAACGACTGATCGTGTTGAGACTCGCGACTCATCGACATCCGTTGTCTCTTCGATGGTCATTGCAGAAGAAGATTCTGCTTCCAGTTCGTCGGCCAGTTCGTTGCCGATTGATGTGAAGGCGGCTTTGTCGTCGTCGCTGTCTTCGTCACCGTCGTCAGCCAGTTCCATCAGGGCTGAGCCGACCTGCATTTCGGCTTCATCCATCGACTTCAACGCGGCGCGATACGCAAGTTCGATATCGTCGACAGAAAGAGCATCGTCGCCTGTGGAGGACTTCGCGGTATCGGACATTGTGCTTCCCTGCGCAGTGTGCCAGCGATGATCGGGATGGCTTCTATTCTGCCAGGTTATTCTTTGAAAAGTCCGCCAGCAGTTTTCCTACGAAGCGGAGCATGCCGGTATTGACGAAGATTTCCCCATTGGCTTTTCCTTCTTTGATGGCAATGCTGTAACGCATATCGTCTTTGACAGCAAAGGCGTCAATTGCCAGCCGAAGCCGCTGAAGGTGCTCGGTTCTTTTCGTCTTATCGCTTTCTGCCGTTGGTACTGGTTCGGCTTCCAGAATTTTTTTGGCTCGCTTCGCCCACGGCAGCACGTTGCCTTCGATGTCCAGAATAACGTCTGTTTTGGCTGGTTCCTTTAAAGCTGCAATCGCAGCTTTCAGAGGTTCAAGTACAGATTCACCACCGGTGCCTATCCAAACAACATCCTTTGATGTGCCGATGTATCCCGTCTTGCCCGCGAACACCATGTCGAAAGGCCGGAAGTAGCCTTTTGCGAATGTGACTTCGTGGACCGTTACATCACCGATCTTCGCGACAGCAGGCTTAAAGACGTTTTTGTTGTATGCCTTCGCAATCAGCGGCAGAATTTCATCCAGCCGGTTTCCGTCTTTGACGGTGACTGCTCCATAGGACGTAAATTCACCTTCTTTGTCGAGCACGGTTTCGGAAAAGCCGTTGACATGACCAGTCGCCATTGAGTCTTTGATAAAGTTCAAGCCGCTCTTGGCAAATTCAGCTGACGCTGCTTTTTCGTCAGCCGACAGCGATGTGTCTTTCTTCAGACGCGCCTCGGCGTCCTTTTCCAGTAGTTCAATGATTGCCGTCCCGTTGTCGACGCGAAGCTTGTCCAGTGGGCTGTTTGCTCGCAGTGACAGCACGGAGTCCTGAGGACGTTTCACTGAGGCGAACAGGTCATCTTTCTTGCCAAATTCGAGCAGACTTTTTTCGAAGGAGGTACCCACGATTCCAGTTGCGTCGAACAGTACTTTCGCCGATCCCGCTTGCTTATTGAGAAGGATGCTGGCTGATGCTGATGCGGCTTCCACAAGCAAGCGTTCAATCTCATCCAGATGGTTCGATACAAGTCTCTTGCGAATGTCGAACCTGGTTAAAGTTTCGATGGGGCGTTTTTGCAAAGCATCCATGCGAACGGCCCGCAGTTCAGCGAACGAATCGCGACGGAGTTTCTGATCTGCCGGTTTGATGGCCTTGTTCTTGAGCTGGATCGCGATGTTCGCGCCATTGGCAAGCATTGGTTTGACGGCTGGCAGCGGTGCATTCA
>CAYZYB010000557.1:0-4225 GCA_964481505.1 uncultured Planctomycetaceae bacterium
TGACGCCCCCAGCCCAAAATTCACACTCAAAAAGAATGCAATCCAGACGAACACCTTCTTAACCCATCTCCCCAACGAAAACCAGGTCGGTGCGAATTCCTGGACAGACTCCTAGGCAGCGTTCCAGCTGCTGGTCAGGCTTTACCGGATGTACTCTCCGCCCGCAATGTTCCGACGAAAGATTTCGAACTTTATTCTATGTCTTGTTTCCTTCTCCGAGACTTTCGCGGCACTATCGGTCAAATTCGCAAAGTTGGGGCATGCCGGAGACTTCCTCGTTCGGTCTATCAATGACCATATCATCAATGGGTTTGGAGACTGCGACCACGCGGACACCCTCAGCGGCGTCTTATGGTTCTCGACAACCCAGTTGTTCATCCCGGGCTGTCTCCATCATCACTGAACTGTTGCGACCAAAGACTTAAGTAGGCGAATCGCATCCCAGTGTAAAAAACTTAGTTGCCCTGCCTGGTGGCTGCATCCCAAGTGCCCCGACAGTAAAAACGTCGTGGCGATTGGTCACTCACACGTAATCTAAGCCGCTCTTGCTGCAAGTTGTAGGCGATAGTGAGTCTGTCCGCATTTGGAGTCTCATCGGTTAACCTCATCGATCATCGCGAGCCTATACGGTGGAAGTTCGCATCGGGCCAACGGCAAAGGACCTTTTTGGGGGATGGTAAATCAGCTCAAAATGTCTAAACCCATTTGCACCACGACATCAGGAAAGGGACTGTCGCCTCAGGTTTGGATTCCGCTGCTGCCGAGTTGCTCAGGCAACGTTTTGCCGCCAGGAACGGTCGTGGAGTCGTCTAAGATGGGCTTGACGGTTTGTATCTCGTGAAGAAAACAGTTTTGAGCTTCGCCGATCACTGTTACTGGCGGCAGAGCGTCCGCTGTCCGTGGTGAGTAACAGGTATGTTATTTCTAAAATCAGGCAGATTGGGCTGGGCGTGCACAACTGCGTGAGAATCAATCACGACAGTTCGAGGAGTTCCTTCGAAGCGTTCTGAATACGCTTTTGAGCGGAGTCGGACAGGCCGTTTAGTAGCGGCAGGTGGGGACCCAGAGTAGCGATGCCTGCGAGTTCCACGGCTTCATGGAGCACTCGGATAGGATGGATGTCGTTCCGCAGGTCTTCGAGTCCTAAATACTGTTTGCGAATTTCTTCTGCTGTGTCGTAGTCCTTCCCAACGATCGCCGACAGCATTTTTTGCGACAATCCCGGGTTCACGCAAACGCATCCGGACGTGTAGCCGCTACAGCGATACTTCGTCATGTGAACCATTGCTGGCTGTTCGCCGATTCCGCTGCAAATCCGTTTCGGATCGACGCGTTCGACAAGGCGGTCCAGAAATTCGTCTCCGGAAGGATCGTCGCGGACGATCGCGTACTTCACGAACGAAACGAGGCCGTCTTCCACAAGTTCGGCTGCGCCTTCGGGACTGATGTACCCTTCCTCTTTTATGTAAAGCACGGCAGGTCGATCAACAGCTTCCACAAAGTGGCGGAAACCGGTCATGAGTCCCGCTTCCGTCATGACAGATTTTGTAGGCAGTACCATGATCGTTGGGAAATCGGTTCCTTTCAGGATTTCCGCCTGGTCCATCATCGTTCCGTAGGCCGGGCCCACTGAGGGGATGACCAGCGTGTCGTCTGCTGCGAGCTCCTGCAGCATGGTCAGCAAATCGGCGTATTCACTGGGGCGAACGTGATAGAAATTTGCGTTGCCGCCATACAGCAACATCGACACACCACCGGATTCGATGTGACGAATGACCTTTGCGTTGTTGTCTCGACAAACCTGCAGGTCTGCATTACGAGCGAGCGGAGGAACAGCAAGAACAGACCTGGAGAATTGTTCAGACGTGACAGGAGAAGTTTGCATGAATGGTCTCGTGTGATGAATAACTGGCAAGCAGTCATAGCATGTAGCTGCCAGCGTTAGTCCACAGGAAGCCGGAACACGTGTCCCGGAGCCTGGATGCGGTGGCAACAACGATAGCAACGACTGCGACCGTCGCTCTGCGACTATGTAAGATGTTGTCGACAAAAAAATTAGAATCAGACGTTGGGGAAGCATACCGTAAATTGCCACAAAATGCGCGGCTTCAGCGCTAATCGTCAAACCGAAACATTTCAAAAGTCGCTACCGGCAGCTGCTCACGAAAAGGCTAACGTTTACCGCTCTTTCCGCTCGCAGCTTTGGTCATCTTCTCGCCGATCATGACCAGTTTGTAATCCTGCAGGCGTTTTTCGTTGAGCCAATACGGGCTGGTGATTTCCTTGAACGCATAAATTGCGGCCTGAATTCCTTCGGCCCACGCAACGGTTACCAGCTTGATGTCACCGTGAACATCGCCCACCGCAAAGATGCCCGGACGACTGGTTTCGAAGTACGGATCGATGGCGATGCTGCCGTCTTCGTTCAGGCGAATGGCCAGACGTTCGAATGTTTCCTTTGCAGATAGAAAACCGATCTGCACAATTGCCAGTTCAGAAGACAGCTCTTCCCCGCTGGTCAAAGTCGACACGATTTGTCCGTTCTTAATCTGTGCGGAGGCGACTTCCGCGCCCAGTCTGATTTTGCCGCCGAGTTCTCGAATTCTACCGGCGCTGTCTGCTTTTCCGATCGGCGTCTCTTCACGAACAATTACGTCAACGCGAGCGTTTCGCTGAAGAGCCATCACGGCGGCATCTAATGCCGAATCACCACCGCCGACGATCAAAACGTGATCGTCGTGGTAATCGTTCACTCGCGGGACTTTGTAGTAGACTTTCTTCGATTCCAGTGCATCCAGTACCGGCAGTTTACGTGGATAGTGCAGGAGTCCGCAGGCAAGGATGACCTTGCGACACAGGTACTCGCCTTTCGAAGTTACCACTTTCTTCAAACGGTCGTCACTATCCTGTTCGTCCGTGTCGAGAATCTCAACGAGTTCTTCTTCGAACCGAAACTGCACCAGCGCATCCGTCGCCTGACGAAACGTGCGTTCCGATAACTCGTGTCCCGTGATGCCATCGGGGAATCCGGGAATGTCTACGATTCTCTTGTCGGCGTACAGAAACTGCGGTTGTCCGCCGGGTTCGGACTTCGCTTCAACAACCAGCGTCGTCAAGCCACGATGAGCGGTTGTTAGGCTGGCGGCCAAACCACCGGGACCTGCGCCGATGATGACGACATCCCACGACTTCAAATTTGCAAAATCCGTTGCCGGATCCAATTCCGTCACCTTAAAGTCAGCCACTGCGTTTTGCTCCCGTTGAGTGTTCGGAAAATTGGCTCAAAAGACGTTTGAACGCCAGCATTAACTTGCTCCGGAAGAGTACCTGGCGGATAACAGCTGGGCGACGCTCATTGCGGATGTTCACTCAGAACGGAAACCGACTTCTCACGATTGGCAACCTCAACCGACTTTACATCGAATCGGATCGCTTCGATTTTTGCATGCCCTGATTTGCGAAAGGGACGCGGCATGGGCAGAGCGGCTCCGTTGTCGTTGATGGTTCGGCAGCGCAAGGTGTAGTTGCGTTTACGCAGCCTGGCCTGCAGATGGCACCGATGAATCTTCGACAACAGTAACGACCGAACGGTCGGCCGCATATCAGAACTAAATCCCTCCGATGGCAGTGGCACCCTTCCATCCGGCAACCCACCACGAAGTTACCGGGGACGTTCAGCGGCGGCGCCTCAGGCAAAGGTGCTGTTGGAGGAACGTCTGCAGCGGATCGTTTATCTGAATCTCATCTGGAGCAATCAGTGCCCGGTAGTCCTGATCGGGTGTAGTCGCAAATTGTTGCCTTTGAAATGGCTGTCCGGAGTTGGACTGAGCTTGCAAAGGCCCCCGGGGTTTCGTTTGTGCCTCGCTCCAACGCCAGCCACACTCTCCAACTTTCAGCGACTGCCCCCGGCTGTTTGGAGCAGGCGGGCAATCAGTTGTCCACAGAACTCGATGCCCTTAGGATGACAGCATGTGCATTGCCAGGATAGGCTCAGTGGATTCGTTCTGCGATCAAACAAATCCGGCTATTTCCAACTCAGCGTTTTAGCCTCTGCGAGAACAACAATGGCCAATCGACACGGTGGAAACATTCCAGCAGCCCGTTGCGACGAAAGGGATGCTCTCGTTTACCTTAATCGCTTGCGGTGCAAAGAATCATGTCGGATTGTCCCTAGGAGCCTGTCCAGGAATCCGTATCGACCTGGTTTTCGTTGGGGAGATGGATT
>CAYZYB010000558.1:0-4222 GCA_964481505.1 uncultured Planctomycetaceae bacterium
ATTCCAAATCCTCGGCACGTTCTTCACGGAATAGCAGCTTGCGATGGCAGGCGCCAGTAGCCAGCGGTTCCCAACACACACTGTCACTCAGAGCGAAGCGAAGAGACTCTGCTATTGGACGGGGCAGAACGGGAGATTCTTCAGTCGCCACCGGCTCCCTCTGAATGACAGGAGCTGGGTGAGGCAGCTACCAAGTCGCACAAGGTGCTACAGCGCTTTGCGTTTTTCTTCGATGAAGGCGATGTGGTGGGGGATGTGGTTTGTGGTTCGTTCGATTAGTGATTCCAGGGTGAGCGGGCCGTCTTCGGAATGTGCGCCTGTTCTTTGGAAGTCCTCGATGTCGCAATTCGACAGGATGCGGAACATCTGCGAAACCGTGATTGAGATGAGCGATAGTTCTTCTTCGATGTCGCGGTGTTGGTAGCTCAATGAGGTCACAAAATCGTCGGGGTCGGCGTCGAACAGAGTCGGATTATCTGACGACAAAATTCGTTTCATACGTTCTGCGTTTACGGCTTCGAAATCTGCCAGATGGCACACCACCTGGCGGATGGACCACTTCTCGGCAATCGGCACGGCATCAAACTCGGTGGCATTCAGCCCATCCACAGCGGCACGCAGCAACTGAGGCCCCGCAGCATAGTTTTCGAGCAGCGATTCGACTTCCAGCATGATGATTCTCCTCCAACGAACGTGATGCGCCGTTTGTAACGTTCGTCGCGGCGGTGTTCCATCGATTCCGTTACTAAATTGCCCACTTTCCTGACGGCGAATCGGCGCTGGTGAACTAAGTTTTGGGAAGCAAATTTACTGCTCAGGACTAAACATTATGTCATTCGCTCCCATTCTGTCTTTGACCGATTTCCATAAAGCCTACGAAGGTGTGCCCGCCGTCCGCGGCATTTCTTTTGACGTTCAGCCCGGGCAGATCATCGGCGTGATTGGCCCCAATGGGGCTGGCAAGACGACGACAATGAGAGCTCTATCGGCCATCATTCCGCCGACGAGTGGGCAGCTGAGCGTGGCGGGGTTCGATCTTGAAGCCGATCCGGTCTCCGTCAAGCAACGACTGGCGTATGTCGCCGACGATCCCAAACTGTTCCCGCATCTCACCGTCGAAGACCATCTCGCCTTCACCGCTGCTGCTTACAGGGTTACAGACGCTGACGCCAAAGCAGCAACGCTACTCGAACAATTCGAACTTACAGCGAAACGAAAAACTGCCGCGAAAGATCTGTCGCGAGGAATGCGACAGAAGCTCGCGATTTGCTGTGCCTATCTTTACGACCCGATTGCCCTTCTATTTGACGAACCGCTCACAGGGCTGGATCCGATGGGCATCCGCACGTTGAAGCGAACAATTCTCGATCGCGCGGCCGCAGGAGCGGGAGTGCTGATCAGTTCGCATCTGTTGGCGATGGTCGAAGACGTGTGCAGTCAGATTCTTATGCTGGATCGGGGACAACAAACGTTCTTCGGGACGGTTGCAGAGTTCCGTGAGCAGTTTGGTTCCCGAGAAGACGGTGTGAGCCTGGAAGATGTGTTCTTCGCTGCGACAGACAAGAGCAACGTCGACACCAGCGAAGCCTCCGAGCTTCAGGGGGCGTTGTAAATCATGCGAGCCGCACTGCTGACACTACTAAAAGCCAACTCTGCCGCGCGAGTACGCCGTTTGAAGATGGCGTTCTCAACACCACGCAGAACTTTGTTGTCGCTGCTGGTGCTGTGCCTGGCCGTCGTTTGGACGGGGCAAACCGTGGCCAGCATGTTGCTACGAGACGCGTATGCTCCGGATGATTTTCGTCGCTGGGTGGCGGTGCCACTTTTTGCGTGGTTCCTGTGGCACATCGTTCGTGTTGCGTGGAAACGACCGGATTCAGCCATCGAATGGTCGGAGGAAGAAGAAGCACTGATTGTCGCCGGACCGTTCACGATTCGGGAACAGTTGGTATATCGTTTTGTGGTCATTCTAACCGCAACGCTGCCAAAAGCGTTGCTGACCATCTTTGTGCTATGGCCGGATTTGTCGTGGTGCAGTCCGATCGGATTGATCCTGGCGTTGGTAGGTCTTGAGCTGTTTCGCATGGTGATGGACATCGTCACCTGTTGTTTGCACAGGAACGCTTATCGAATTTACCGCGTCGGTGTGGCTGCTTCACTGGCTGCTATCGCATTCGTTTGCCAGCCATCGGCTTCGACTTCCATCGAAGCAAGCACCACGCAGGAGATCGTCCAACTGGCTCGCACACAGCAGGCTGGTCACTACGTGGATTCCATTCTGCAGAACGAAACTATCGCGACGTGCACGACACCATTCTTGTGGGCAGCCGACGTTGTCGCGGCAAACGGCACCACTGGCGCGTTGGTTGGAAAGATTGCGGCGATGGTTGGAACACTCTTCGCCATGGCCTGGCTGATCGTGATTCTGGAAGCCAACTGGCGAAGAATCGTCATCCGGCGAGAACGCGATCAATGGAAAAAAGCCGAAGCGGACAAACACGTTGAAGGTGCTGCTGAAGAACAAACACACACGCTGCCGACCGTGCCGTTTTGTGGCCCGCTTGTGTGGCGGCAAAGTCGTCGGGCATTTCGTTTTTGCGGCAGCCTGCTAATTTCAATGGCAATCCCGGCGGTGCTGCTGAGCCCACCACTGGTTACGGTCGCGAACCCGGTGCTCGCGTTTCTGCTGGTTGTCAGTGGAGCGTTGTTTTATACGTTTGTGCTTCTGCCGGAAGCGATCAAGTTTGACTTTCGGCTCGACAGCGACCATCTGTGCCTGCTGAAGATGCTTCCCATGACACCAACTCGGATCGTCCTTGGGCAGTTGACGACACCGGTCGTGATGGCGTGTGGCTTTCAGGCTACGATTTTCCTCGCTGCCGGATGGTATCGTGATGTAGACGTCTCGTTGATTGTTGCCGCCTTGGCACTCAGTATTCCGCTGACGATATTATTCGTCGCCCTGGATAACCTTACGTTTCTTCTGTATCCACATCGACCGACTCAGGAAGGCTTTGAGGCGTTTTTGCGAACGATTCTGAAGTTCACCGGCAAGTCTGTGCTGCTGGCTTTGTTTGCCGGCGCCATCTTCGTTTGGGCTCCGATTGCGTCGTCGATCGCAACAGCATTGGGGCTGAATTCAACGCGCGAAGTCTTTGCTGCCGGGATGCTGGTGGGGATCAGCGGATTGGCAGCGGCGGCTGTCTGGTGCGTTGTGTCGGCGTTTCGAAGATTCGACGTTTCGTTGCATGGTGTTGGTTGAGCACGCCAATCCGTGATTCATAATCTGAAATCTGAAATCTGAAATCTCAGGTGCTGAATCTTCGCCCGTTCCTAATCTTCCACTCGAACAATCCGACGCCCAGTCAGCACCTGCCCGTTGGGATTTTTTGCTCTGACAGAAATGGTGTACGTCCCTGCAGGCACTTCTTTCGGGAATGCGGAATTCCACAAATGCGGTGACAGTCTGGCTTTCTTCAGTTTCCTCCACGGCAGATTATCGGGCAGCATCGTCTGCTCTTCATCCCACAATGACTGATACAGCGGATCGATCTCCAATACCTTTTTCATCGTCTGCCATTCTGCGCCGTCCTTCAATCGGTATTCCACAACCGCATCCGGCATCGCGTTAAAGACGTTTGCGTAAAACTCGTTTGGGTTCTTATCCGAAGTCGGCCTGGTCGGACGCATCACTTCCGGAGCCATGATTCGCACCTGATAATCAGACGGCTTGCCGGCAGCACGGTACTCCAGCACATACTTCTGTCCGTCGAAGTGCATCACTGTGTGACCGTTGGGAGTGCCGTCGTTGCACATGGTGTGAGGAATTCCGGATTCGGTTGGTTTACCGGACCACCATGAACCGCACACAGTCACGTTGATGATGTGGTGATGCGGTTTCGGATTCTTCCAGCCTTCTTTGCCATCGACCATGACATGTTCGTGATGGTGAGTATGCCCGGATAGCGAAATGCAGTGCTCGCGACTTTCCAGAATTCTGAATAGCCGCTGACGCCTCGGTTCGAGCCATGGAGATCTCACCAGGGGAATGTGCATCATGCCCACGACCAGTTGATCCTGTGGCACCAGCTTCAGATCCGCTTCCAGAAAATCCAGCTGAGCGTCACTCAAGCCGCTGCGATAGAACTTTCGCTTGCCATCGCTCATCCAATGAACATCATCAATCACCAGAAAGTGAACGCCGCCGTAGTTAAACGAATAG